>JAHDFX010000179.1 GCA_020627965.1 Saprospiraceae bacterium
CCGCCCTACTTACTTTTACAAAGTGAGTAGGGCTTTTTTTATGTCCCCTAATCATTTGCAATATGCACTATGTCTACATTCTATATTCAGAGAAAATCAACAAATATTACATAGGAGAAACCCATAATATTCAACTAAGAATTCAAAGACATGATTCAGAATACTATGACAATAAATGGACAGCAAAAGGTAAACCTTGGAAATTATTTCACCAAATTGATTGTCAAAGCAAATCGCAAGCCTTAAAAATTGAACGACATATCAAACGAATGAAAAGCAGAAAATATATTGAAAACTTAGTCAAGTATCCTGAAATTACAAAAAAATTACTAAGCTTATATCTTCATTAAATTCGGCTTAGAAACACTATTACCCAAGGTTCATTCCGATGACTATCGGAATTGTGGGGGCGCTACCGCCCTACTTACTTTTACAAAGTGAGTAGGGCTTTTTTTATTAATTTTATTAATTATTCGCTTATATTTACTCTTCATAATAAAAGAGAAAATATAAACTTCAAATTAAATAACTTTTTAAAACTACAATACCACATGAACAATTACCTCAAACCAAAAAGATTTTTTTCATCATTATTTACATGTATCCTGTTTTTACAAACACTACATGCACAACAAAACCTGGTGAATGGCTATGTCGTCACCCAAAGTCAGGATACAATACATGGGAAAATAGATTATAGAAATTGGCTCGTAAACCCTAAAACTATTTCATTTCATAGCCCTTCTGGTTTTGTTGAATACAGTCCGACTGAAATAAAATCTTTTTTTGTAACGAATCAACTGTATTATAGTGCAATAGTGGAAAAAGAGATCAGTTCAAGAGATATAGCTCACTTGGATATTAATTCTGACCTCAGGCTAGTACCTGATACCATTTTTTTACAAACATTGGTAAAAGGAAGTAAGAGTTTATATCTTTTACGCGATAAGGATGGGATCGAGAACTTTTATGTCAAAAACAAAGAGGAATACGACTTATTAATATTCAAAAAATACAGAGGAAAAGATAAAGGAAACAGGCTATATAACCAAAGAGTAGTAAAAGGCGACCTTATATACGTAAAACAAATACAGTCATACTTAAATGATTGCCCGAATATTCTCACTCGACAAAAGGAAATTAAATACAGCAAGAAGTCTTTAATGGAAGTCTTCCAGAATTATTATGACTGCATAGGCGACAATATGGTCTTCAAGAAAGAGCTGGAACGAACAAAAGTAGCTTTAGGGCTTGTTTTAGGAGGAACAGTAACACATACGAACTTCAAAAGCAATACTTTAAACCATCATTTAATAAATGCCAATTTTCCTGTATCGCTCCGACCTTCGATCGGATTATCATTAGACGTTGATTTCCCTGATAATCGAAAAAATTGGTCATTTTATAATGAGTTTTTGTTTACAACTTCAAGCACAAAAGCTCAAAATACAGATTTTGTAAACCCCAGTTTTTACACTGAATCAGATAATGAATTAATATTTTCACATCTTAAAATGTACAATTTAATGAGGTATCGATTCTCTAAGAGGAAGACATCTTTTTTCATTAATTCAGGTACCTCTATAGGGCTAGGTTTCTTTCACAAGAATGTTGCTATACTCAACAAAGTTGTATATACTCAGGAAAGAATGGAAACTGTTGAAGCAGTAGATAAAATAAGAAAAGTAGAGTTTGGGGTTCCTATTGGTATCGGGCTAGAACTAAAGAAATACACCTTTGAATTGCGATATGAATGGTCAAATGGAATATCAAATGTGCCATTTCTAAAGAATCCGATTAATAGATATTCTTTACTATCATCTTATCTTTTTTAAAACAAACGACTGAATTTTAGACAAGTTCTAATATCAATATTCATCTAAAAAACATTAAATTTGTCTGTTCTGACCTCAAATGACACGATTTGTCTCAAAATCCGTCATAGAAAAGACATTTAGCATTTGTTTAAAACGGGATTAACGCTTTTTTAACGAGACTGCCCGTATTGACTACGTATCTTTGGGCATTGAGTTATTTATGTTATTAACTAAATAACCTAATCACTCAGTACATTGTAAAATAACTTATTTACCACAACACACATACACATAACATGCGACTGACGATAACATCTTTGCTATTCCTGTTGATCGGTTTTAATACAGGATTTGCGCAACAGTATGATCCGGTAAAATGGTCATTCAGCAGTAAAAAAGTATCTGATACTGAATACGACCTCGTGTACAAAGCCAAAATAGAAAAAGGCTGGTACGTTTATTCTCAATATCTCGAAAGCGATGAAGGCCCCGTTGCTACAGAGGTTACCTATGAAGGAGAAAAAGCCTTTAGTACTGAGGGGAAATCTAAAGAAAGCGGTGATAAAATAACCGGACACGATAAGATGTTCGACATGATCATCACTAAATATAAAGGGAATTTTATCATCACACAGCGCATCAAAGTAACTGATGCTGCTAAGCCTGTTGCTGGTTACCTGACTTATATGACTTGTGATGATTCTAAATGCCTGCCGCCTACAGATGTAGATTTTTCTTTTGATCTGGGCAAAAGCAGTGGCTCTGCACCTGCCACTACAGGCGATACAGGTTCGGCAGAAAAGCCCAAAGAAGTAGAAAAACCAGCAGATACTAAAGAAACAACTAAACCTGTTCCTGGCTCTACTTTCCCAAGTGCAAAGGACAAAGCAGAAAAAGACAGAATAGTCAAAGACGAAGCAGCCAAAAAAGCGGAAGCAGCTGAACGTATCGCAAAAGCAAAAGCGGAAAGAGAGAGAAAAGATGCAGAAGCTAGGGCAAAAACCGAAGCAGAAAAAGCTAAAAAAGAAAAAATTGCCAAAACCAATGCACAAAAAATTGCCGAATCAAAAAAGAAAAAAATAGCAGCAGCCGAAGAAGAAGAGAAGGAGGAGGATAAGGAAGAAGTAGAAGAAGAAAGTGCCAACCTCAATATAGGAAATTTGGGTAATCGTGCCGGAAAAGGCAAAGACCTTCTACAACCTGTAAAATGGTCTCTAAGCACCAAAGAAACGGGAAAAGGGGAATATGATCTGATCTATAAAGCAAAAGTAGACAAAGGCTGGTACGTCTATTCTCAATACCTCGAAAGTGACGAAGGTCCTGTGGCTACAGAAATTACTTACGAAGGTAAAATCATCAAAGTAGGCAAAGCAAAGGAAAGTGGCAACGAAATCAGTGGCTATGATAAGATGTTTGACATGAACATCACCAAGTATAAAAACGATTTTACCATTACGCAAAGCATCAAAACAACTGACGCCAACAGTCCTGTTAAAGGCTATCTTACTTTTATGGTTTGTGATGATTCTAAATGTCTTCCACCTGAAGACATGGATTTTAGTATTATTCCGGCAACGGGTAAAGGTGGTTTTGTTGGACAAACAGCCAATTCAAATGCAGCTACAACAACTAGCTCCACCCCCACCCAAGGCGCTAAGATTAATGGCAATGTGATAGATCAGGCACGTGAAAAACTACAAACTACTTACAAGGCACCTATAGGTAATTGTGGTGCAGAAGATGTAGCCCGCGACCAAAACTTTCTCTGGACTTTTATCTTCGGATTTCTGGGTGGTTTGGTTGCATTAATAACACCATGTGTATTCCCTATGATTCCGCTGACAGTAAGTTATTTTACAAAAGGAAGTAAAGATAAGGCCAGTGGCATCAGAAATGGGCTGCTTTACGGACTTTCCATTATCGTAATTTATGTGGGACTTGGTTTGTTAATTACTGCCGTTTTTGGCGCAACTGCCTTGAATGAATTATCGACTAACTGGTTTGCAAATCTGTTGTTCTTTGCCATATTCGTCATTTTCGCCATTTCTTTCTTTGGATATTTTGAGATTACACTACCTAGCTCATGGGCTAATAAAAGTGATGCGATGGCTGATAAAGGCGGCTTGATAGGTATCTTTTTCATGGCTTTTACTTTATCTATTGTTTCCTTTTCCTGTACAGGACCTATTATCGGTTCGGCATTGGTAGAATCAGCCACTAGTACCTATGGACCAGCAGTTGTCATGCTTGGCTTCTCTTCTGCTCTGGCATTACCTTTCGGCTTATTTGCAGCTTTCCCTGCATTACTGAATTCACTGCCTCAATCCGGTGGATGGATGACTTCCGTGAAAGTTGTACTGGGTTTTATAGAATTAGCACTGGCATTGAAATTCCTTTCGGTAGCTGATATGACGATGGGATGGGGTATTTTACCTTATGAATTATTCATGGGGCTTTGGGTATTGATCGCTTTATTAACCGCATTATATTTATTCGGCTTTATCAGGTTTCCACACGATTCTCCGATGAAAAAATTGCCTCCTTTACGTGGGGTTTTGGGTGTAGGCTTCTTGGCTCTTGCGGGCTATCTGGCTACAGGTTTTATTTACAATAAAGAGATCAATTCTTATAATGCGCTTTCGCTAATGAGCGGACTGGCACCACCGACCAGTTATAATGTCTTTTTAGAAAAAACAAAAGCAGATCAGTCTATCAAGGAAAAATATTCTTCTTTTACAAAATGTGCAAATGATATTGATTGCTTCAAAGATTACTATGAAGGCGTGGCATATGCCAGAGAAGTAGGCAAGCCAGTCTTACTGGATTTCACAGGGCATGGTTGTGTTAACTGTCGTAAAACAGAAGAACACATCTGGGTGAAAAAGCACATTAAAGACAAACTTGAAGATGACTTCGTATTAGTTTCCTTATACGTTGATGAGCGTAAGAAACTGGATCAGACTTATATTTCCGCACATACAGATAAAAAGCTCCGTAATATTGGGCACAAATGGGCAGATTTTCAAATTGTCAACCTTGACCAAAATAGTCAGCCTTTATACGTCATGATGACTGAAGATGAGCAAATATTAGCAGCACCAAGAGGTTATAAAACCAGTGCTCCAGATTATAATACCTTTCTGGAATGTGGCTTAAAAACCTATGCAGATACTAAGAAAACAGGTATGAACTAAGAACGTGTTTAAGTTTTTAGCACATACTTTTTATAAAAAAAATACAAATTCTGAAAGCAGGCTATTGCTATTGCTTTTCGGAATTTGTATTTTCCTTTTTTAAGACGTTTATAAAATATTAACTATGAAAACACTTTTCAGCATATTAGCATTAGCTTTTACACTGACTTTAGGCATGATGCTAGTCAGTTGTAATAGTAGTCCAAAGATCGAAAAAGCTACAGATGTAAATGGCTCTGAATATACATCAGCCTATATTTGTCCAATGTATTGCAAAGGTAGCGGTAGTGCTCAGCCAGGTAAATGTCCAGCCTGTAAAATGGATTATGTTGCCAATGCAAAATTAAAACAACCACAAAACAACCATAGCGGACACAGCCATGGCCATGACCACAGCGGACATAACCACAGTCATGACCATAGCAGCCATAATCATAATCACGATCATAGTGGACAACAACAACCCAAGCGCCACCCACACGATCATGACGGTGATGGCAAGCCGGATCATTGATATGGAATTTCGATTTGTTTTACTGGTGTAAATTCATACAGGTCTTTTTGCTCTGCATGAGTTTATACCAGTAATCGCACTCATTGGAGGAAATACATAAAGTTTAGACTTGTTACTCTTTAATAAGTCTTTTGAATACGCCTTAAAAACATGTATATTTACAGTCCACTATACCCAGGTGGCGGAATTGGTAGACGCGCTAGGTTCAGGTCCTAGTGTCCATTGCGGACGTGCAGGTTCAAGTCCTGTTCTGGGTACTATAAAACTAAACAAAATACTATTAATCAGCAATTTGTTTTAAAAAACAACCAACTTTTTCAATTAGAAGAAGTACCGGGAAATAGATCGGTCAACACAGTGGGATTAGAATTAGGATATGAACCGGAACAACTACTTGTTGTTCACGCATTTGATTCAAAGCAGATTTCAGTCATGGGCTTTAAGCTTTTTACTGCCAACTCCTCCAAAGCCATGCCTGAGTAAAGAAAAAGCGAGAAACAAGTCTGACCTCACTTCTCGCTTCCGACATATTACCGCTATTTTTTATTGCTGTTCAACTACACCAACAGGCATATTGACATCATACTTACCATCCAATACAGGCGTTTGATAAGACAAAGTCGTTGTCTTCACATTACCATGCACGAAATTATACAGCTCCGTTACCGTAACAATTCTATTTTTATCCGTATCTGCCTCACCTTTCAAGCCACGCATAAAGAAATGGCTAAAAACGCCCTGCTTCAAATTATTGGATTCCAATGAAACTTCCTTTGATTTAGAAGACAAGAAAAGAGCTGTTCCGCCTTCTGATTTACTAAAAGCATCATAGAAAGATTTGATCGTCTCACTTACTTTTTCGCTCACACTACGAGACATAACAAGACTACCGGAGTGACAAGCATCGGCAATGCATATCTTATGTTTTGCGGGGCTTTCTTCAAATATTTTTTTAATATCTCTATGCATCAGCTTCTGGTCTTTTCCATCATAGTCAAATGGCAAGAAAGAACCTTCTAATCCATGACCGGAGAAATACATCAGGATAACATCATTTTCATCTGCTTTCATAAAGGTTTCCCGCATAGTTTGTTCAATTCTTGATTTGGTAGCACTTTCGTTAATAAGTATACGAATTTGCTCATCAGGCAGCGCGCCACCCGCCGGACTTTTATAAAAAGCATAGATTTGATAAGCATCATCATCTGAATATTGAAGCGGTGGCATAGCTGTATAATCAGTAACACCCACAACAACTGCCCACACCCGAATATCTGTCGGATTCAAATCTGCCAGATTGATCTCATTCACAGGCTCCACTCCTTTACTAGACATCCCTTCTAATGGGCTTCCTTCCGTATCAGTAATCGCAGGTGGATTCTCTCCGATATACTTACCATTGAAATAACCTTTTTCCTCTCTGCCATCAGCATAGGTCATTGTGCCTTCTCCATAAGGACGACCGCTTTGCCATGCTCCAGTGTAAACTCTGCCATCGGCATGCACTCTCGTTCCCTGACCATGACGCTTGGCATCTTTGAATTCTCCTTCATATTTTGAGCCATCTCCGTACTCAAATACGCCGGAACCATTCTGACAATCACCAGATACACATTGGGCAGAAGCCACTGTACCAGCAAAAAACAAGGTGATAAAAATGGATAGTATATTTTTCATGTTTAACAATTTTTCTCTTTTTTAAACTGTGTTCTTTGTAAAAATAAGGATTTTTTGAGGAACTCGCCCCAAATCCGAATACATCAGTACTATTAGCAATATCTATGCTAATTTGAACAGAGGTCTTGAAAAATGACTTTTTAGTGTTAATCAACCTGAATATAAGGCTTTAGTTTTTCCAGCGTTTCTGGAGGAATAACTTTCACTTTTAGCAGATCATCTACAGTTTCAAAGCTGCCGTGTTGTTCCCGATAATTGATAATAACATCCGCCTGTTTCCATTTTAGGTATGGATGAGTTTTCAGGTCTTCCCGACTTGCAGTATTGATATTAATTTGTTTGATATTGCCATCTTCTATTTTTAAAAATGGTTGAATAGACTGAAAGGTACTATCCGGCAAGCCATAGACTTCACTGATTTGCTCTATACTATGAAAACCGCCTAAAGCATTTCTGAATTTGACAATTCTTTTGGAATAGGAAGCCCCTATACCACGTAGCTTTTGCCATTCTTCCGCAGTCGCTGCATTGACATCTATATTGATCGTTATTTTAGGTCTAGCCTTAAATTTGGAACTTGTGACTTTTTGAGTTGATTGTTCTTTCTTGGGGAGCGTTTTTTTCTCGTCACTTTTAGTTATAAAAGACGGCTTACTTTCGGGCTTAATATCAACTGGTTCGATTTTCTTCTTTTCTTTTTTCTTTTGGGGAATATCAATATAAGCTTCCAACTTTTCATAATCAGCAGGCTTCAGTCCATAGACTCTTTTCAGGTCTTCTTTTTTGCGGAATTTACCGCCTTTAGTCCGGTATTTTATGAGTGTTTTTGCTGTTTTTTCTTTGATGCCCAGCCTAACTAAATCTTCTAAGGATGCAGTATTCGGATCAAAAGCAAATAATACCACTGGCTGACTTGTTTTTTTCTTTTGCGGAGTGTCCTCCAAGGGAGCTGATGATACTACTTTTTGCTCTTCATTGTAAAACTGATCTACTGCTGTCTGAAAAGCTGTAAAATCGACAGGTTTGGGCTCCACAAATAAACTATAAACATGTGGCAATACAAAGATTACTTTAATCAACAAAAGCAAAGAGATAATACCATTACGCTCAGAACGGGTAAAGTGGAATCGGTCTTTCCAACGGGTTTCCATAGTCAATTACAAATTATGAATGAGTGAATTAAGAATTGTTTTCTACCATAGACTGCTATAGAGATTGTACGAATAGAACACAAGTGTCCATTCTGTAAAACTATGGTGAAAATAATTGAATAGATTGATGTGTATTACATCTAATATTGAAGGTGAGCTGTCTTGTATTGTTTTTGCTTGGCTAAGTTATGGAATATTTTGTGCTTTTAAACGGGCTAAGTTTATTTTTTTATTAAAAACAAAGATTCAGGGATGGGAATGTCTTAACACTCCCATTTACCCTGTGCAATCTTTTTTTGTACAAGTAATTGGCGTAGAGAATAGCTTATTTCTCAGCCTATTTTTGACAGTCTCCATATGAGCATCTACTGCTTCCTGACTGCCGAATGTTTCCAGCAATGCTTCATTGCCTCTTTGAATATTAGCTTCCAAATCATCGTACTGATGATTGTACTTATTCTGAGGTGAAGTATTTTTTAATGTTTTGTTTACCACGATAAATAAGATTTTTCGCAGCACCTTCTGACACGCCCATCGACTCAGCGATTTCTTTTACGTTATATCCTTCCAACTTTTTACTGATGGCAATACCCTGCCTTTTAGGTATACTATGGATACATTTCAGGAAATCTATTTCCTGATCGACTTTCGTATTACTACTGGCTTCTACCAATATCGAATTCTCGTCCCCACTCATCTGTGGTCTTCTCTTCTTACCCTTGTAAATCGTAATACAATGATATTTAGCAATTTTCAGAAGATACCTGTCTATATAATTAATGTGAGGTTCCAACTTTTCAATGTTCAACTGGAATATTTTCAGAAAAATATCTTGTGTGATGTCTTCTGCCTCTGTTGAAAAATAGCCATATGCTATTTTATAGATTTTTTCAGATAGCTCTTCATAACAAGTACTGCTAAACTGAGCAGCATCTTTGCTCATCTTTGAGGATAAAGCTGTTTTTAGTGTTGTGCTTAATTTTCCCATAATTCAAAAACACATTGGTTTGTCCTCGCTCTTGGTTCTCTGGAGGAACTTTGTTAATAAATTTCATATTCAATCAATTTTTATTTATAGGTTCCAAACACTAGATTATCATGTAGTTGCCTGGATTGGATTCGATATAAGACAGTAATTACTATCTTTAAAAATAAAGATTAAGGACTCATAAATTCTCGTTTTTGATTGTTGATTAATAAGTTGTTTAATTCTATAACATATAAAAGCTCTCAAAAGTCACGCTCGTAAAATTAAAAATATCAGCAGCAGCATAATGACCATTAAAATCTGCATACTGAGAATGACAATTCCTCGATAGTTCTGGACTTTTATTTCTTTTTTGAATACATTTTCATCTTTGTCGTACTCAAATTTAACCTGAATGTGCTTGTTATTGTTTTCTTTCTGCATAATTATTATTTGTATAAATCAATTACTATAATAACCTGCAAACAAGCTCAATAGTCACGGTGGATTGAGAATATATCATACCTACGGCATTCAGAATAGGAGAGGTGGGACACAAATATTTTAGCTATAAATATTTCACGCCTACAGCGTTTTCCTCAGTAGGCAGGTATTATTAGAAACATTAGATCAACGAATCACGAGTCCCTAACTAAGATACTTCCCAACAATAGGCATACGTCTTCCCATACCAAAAGCTTTATTCGATACCCGGAGCATAGGCGCGGTCTGATAACGTTTGAATTCGCTGATATTGACCAGCCGGAGTACTCTGGCAACTAGTTTGGCATCGAAGCCCATTTTTATAATCTCTTTCGGACCTTTTCGGTTTTCGATATATTGAAATAAAACTTCGTCTAGTTCTTCATAGGGTGGGAGACTGTCGGAGTCTTTCTGGTCGGGGCGGAGTTCGGCAGAAGGTGGCTTAGTGATGATATTTTGAGGGATTACTTCACCGTCTTTATTCATGTATTCAGCCAAAGCATAGACTTCCATTTTGTATAAATCCCCGATGACAGACAAGCCGCCTGCCATATCACCATACAGCGTTCCATAACCGACGGCTGATTCACTTTTATTAGAGGTATTCAACAGGATATTGCCAAATTTATTGGACATTGCCATGAGTAGCATACCTCTGATGCGAGCCTGTATATTTTCTTCTGTAACATTAAATGTTGTTCCGGCAAAATGGGGTTTCAATGCCCCAATATATTCATCATAAATATCCTCAATGTAGATGATGTCGTATTGGATATTGATATTTTGTGCCAATTGGCGGGCATCATTGACAGAATGGTCAGAAGAAAACTGAGAAGGCATGAGTATTACCCTTACATTTTCAGCACCTAAAGCCCTTTGTGCCAACACAGCTACCACCGCCGAATCTATTCCTCCAGATAAACCCAGAATGGCTTTTTTCAAACCTAGTTTACCAAAATAATCTCTTAGCCCTGTCAGCAAAGCATCATGTATAAGCGCTATTTTTTCTTTGGCTTGCTCTTGCGATGTTTTTCCTGCTACAACGGCATCCAAATCATACGTCTTAACGATTTCCTCAAAGTAAGGTAACTCATCGTGGACTTTTCCATTGGGCGACATGACTATGGAGCCGCCATCAAAAATAACCTCCGTTTGTGCGCCACAGTGATTGACATAAAACATAGGCAATCCATAGCGTTCCACATTGGCTTTCAATACATGAATCCGGCTCTCAGCGTGCGTATAACTAAAGGGAGAAGCGGAAAGATTCAAAACAAAATCTGGCTTTTGTGGCATCAGTTCATCCAATGGACAAACCGTGTACATCGGGTTTTCATTGCCCACATTCCAGATGTCTTCACAGACGGTCAGGGCAATGCGTTTGCCTTTGTACTCTACAATTTCAAACTCGTTTGCAGGTTCAAAATAACGATATTCATCAAAAATATCATAAGTTGGCAATAAGGCTTTATGGGCAATATGCTTGACTTTCCCATCTGCCAAAAAGTAAGCTGAATTGAATAAGTCTTTGCCTTCTATAACGGGATTACGGGTAGGCGCACCAACCACCACAGCAATGTTTTTTGAGGCTTTCGCCAATTGCTGAACAGCTTTTTCACATAGCCTTATAAAATCATCGAATTCCAGAAAATCACGGGGCGGGTAACCACAAATACACAACTCACTAAACACCACAATGTCGCTTCCCTGCTTTTCTGCTTCTTTAATAGCTTCCAGCATTTTTGCCACATTTCCTTCAAAGTTGCCGATATGATAATTGAGTTGTGCTACAGATATTTTCATTTGACAAAGATAGTTTATCATTTAAAATGGAAAATGCAATATACGTATTTTTGGGTGCAGTTCATTTAAGTCATGGCTTATTAATACCTGACGCCATTATAGAAGCTACAGCGATTATTCATCAGATTCCTCTATTTACGTATAACCTCAAAGATTTCCGCTTTATGCCTGACATTCAGTTGCATAAATAAAAAATCCAAACCCCACACTGGAATTTGGATTTTCCTATTTTTAAATTTTTAAAAATTATTCTTTTACGAGATCAAGCCCTAGCTCGTCCAACTGCTCCTGGTGAACTGGCGAAGGCGCATCAATCATCATATCACGTCCCTGATTATTTTTCGGGAAAGCAATGAAATCACGAATTGTATCTACACCATTCATCACCGAACAAAGACGGTCAAAACCAAAAGCGATGCCTCCGTGTGGTGGGGCGCCATACTCAAAAGCACCTAGCAAGAAACCGAACTGAGCCTCAGCCTCTTCTTTTGTAAAACCTAATAGGTCGAAGTTTTTACTTTGCAACTCTCTATCGTGAATACGAATAGAACCACCGCCTATCTCAACGCCATTGATAACAAGGTCATAAGCATCCGCACGTAATGATTTCATGGTTTCATGATCGCCATTCAGCATACGCTCCATATCGTTTTTCTTCGGTGAAGTAAATGGGTGGTGCATCGCATGAAAACGCTCGCTATCTTCATCCCATTCCAATAATGGAAAATCAACAACCCAAAGCGGATTAAATTGGTTTTTATTACGCAGACCAAGCTTTTCACCAACATGCAAACGAAGTTCATTTAGTTGCTTGCGTGCTTTCTCCGTCTCACCAGCCATGACCAGTAATAAATCGCCTGGTTTGGCATTCAGTTTTTCTGCCCATGCTTTCAGGTCATCCTGATTGAAGAATTTATCTACAGTTGATTTGTAGCTTCCATCCTCATTACATTTCACATAAACTAAGCCTTTGGCACCGATTTGTGGACGTTTTACCCAATCTGTCAGCGCATCTAGTTCTTTTCTGGTGAAACTAGCTGCTCCTTCTGCATTGATACCGACAACCAATTCTACACTATCAAACACTTTAAAACCTTTGCCCTGTGCTACATCATTTAGCTCGGCAAACTGCATTCCAAAACGGGTGTCCGGCTTATCTGAACCATAAAGACGCATCGCTTCATCGTAAGTCATACGAGGAAAGTCAGGCAATTCTATATCCAACATAGATTTGAACAAATGTTTGGTCAGTCCTTCAAAAGTATTCAGAATATCTTCCTGTGTTACAAAAGACATTTCGCAGTCTATTTGTGTAAACTCCGGCTGGCGGTCTGCACGCAAATCCTCATCCCGGAAACACTTCACGATCTGAAAATATTTATCAAAACCAGCCACCATTAATATTTGCTTAAAGGTCTG
>JAHDFX010000180.1 GCA_020627965.1 Saprospiraceae bacterium
GATGTATTTAAATCTACCGATATTTTGTCTTCCGATCCCTATCGGAAACGAGACTACTTGTAAAGCCCTGTCCGGCTAGAGACTACATGTTGTAGCTAAATTTTTCTTGTCAACTTGTATCTTTTTTATCATCTCTCGTTATAACAGTCGAAATAAGGAAAAAGTAAGCTCAATTGCTATTAACTATTCTTGAAATTACTAATGAAATTGCCATTTTATAGAAAAACTTCCTATTATGCTGTCAGAACTACATATTAACCACGCAACGACACAGAAAATGAGCGTACCCAAACTTACTATAGACCGAGAATGGGAAGAAATTCAGGCTGCACAGCGCAATCCGAGGATGTTTCGCCCTCTATATGAGCGTTATCACGAGCCAATATTTCGCTATATCTATCGTCGTACTACCGATGAGTCACTGACGGCTGATATCTGCTCGCAAGTATTCCTGAAAGCAATGCAAAAACTTCAAAACTACGCTTATAAAGGTGTGCCTTTCTCAGCTTGGTTGTATCGAATTGCTTCTAATGAAGTGGTACAACATTATAGAAATACAAAGAAACAAAGGGTGGTCAGTATTCAGGAAGGACGGCTAGAGGATATGGCAGAAGAAATAGAAGACTTTGATTTTGAAATACATCGACAAGCCTTGTTGAGTGCTTTGAATAAATTACCACAAAAAGACATTGATATAATAGAGCTACGCTTTTTTGAGCAACGATCTTTCAAGGAAGTTGCTGATATTCTGGATATTACAGAAAATAATGCAAAAGTACGTACTTATAGAGTTTTAGATAAGCTTAGAAAATTAATTTAGTAAATGTGGGGATTAAGCTGAAGATTCTTCAATTTATTAAAATCGTAATTCAATTAAGATGGAAAATAATTACAATATAAAATTAAATCCAGAAGAACCGGGAAGTGAGCAAATTGCCGGTTATAAAGATTTTGATGCTCTGATGTCTGCTCATGCAGAAGGAACAGACGGTGGAGCCTCTACAGGCAGTACAATGGGCAAATTGGTTAAATTGGGCTGGGGAGCTTTGGCGGTTGGAGCAGCGGCTTTGTTGCTGCTGTATTTTGCACCAGGCATACTACCTTCAGGAGAGGCAGAATTGGCAGAAATGCCATACGTGAATCCGCCCTTAAAAGATGTACAGATAAAATATGCTTCTTATAAAATGAGTGCTAGTCATGGAGGTATTTATGAATATGGAAATGGTTCGAAGGTGATTGTACCTGAAAGAGCATTCACATATGAAGACGGAACAGAAGTAGAAGGAGAAATAGAGTTGAAATACAGAGAATTTCACGATCATGTAGATTTCTTTTTGTCAGGCATCCCAATGGAATATGATTCAGCAGGTATCAGCCGTCAGTTAGAGTCGGCTGGTATGATGGAAATCTATGCAGAGAAGGACGGACGCCCACTAAAATTAAATGCAGACAAGCAAATTGATATAGAATTGGCATCTAGTATTCACCTTGACGGCAATGAATCGGCATATAATATCTATAAACTGGATGAAGAGAAACGCAATTGGGATTATAGAGGTAAAGACAAAATAGAGGTTTTGCCAGAAGAAGAGCCGGAAACGGTCAACGCAAAACCAATGTCTCAGCCAGAACGCAAACTAAAACGTATTGAAAAGAAAATTGCCAAAATAGAGCAGAAGCAGGCAGATGAAATAGAAGCATTGGAACGTAGTGTTCCCAAGCCGGAAGCTCCTAAGCCACCTAAAAATGCCGATCCTAATGCTTATGTATTCGATTTTGATGTAGAAAATGATAAATTCCCCGAATTATCTGTTTATCAAAATATACTTTGGGAGGTTATTCCTGGTCAGGAATTCAATGAAGTTTGGTATGATATAGAATGGGAAGATGTTAAGATCGATAAAACTAACAGAGCAGACGAATATGCAGTGACTCTATCAGCCGGAAACCGGGTAGTCAATTTGAATGTAAGTCCTATTTTATCTGGCACTGATTTAAAAGCAGCTCAGGAAGCCTTCCAGACAAGATTTGCAGAATATGAACAAAAATTGGCAGAAAGAGAAGCTGATATGCGTGAACGCAGAGCTGCCATTGTAGCGAGAAATGCAGAAGAAAAAGCCAAATTAGAAGAAAATAGAAAAGCAGCACAGGAGCGTGTAGCAGAATTACAAAGACAAAACAGACTAGGCGAAGCAACGAATGTTATGGTAGCCACCAATATCGTCAATCGCTTTCAGGTAACAGAAATGGGGATTTGGAATTGCGACCGTCCACTACCTCCATATGAGCAAATTCTAGTCGGTTCCTTCTGTGATGAAAACTTCAATGAATATAAGCAAAACCCAGTTTATATGATTAATAAAACAGATAATACGGTTGCTCGTTTTTACGCTAAGAAACGTACGCAGGTTCGCATCAATGTCAAAGAGAAACACATGATGTGGATGGTAACTGAGGATGGACAATTAGCTGTATTCTCCCCCGAAAAATTTGGAGAACTGCCAGACATCAAAGAGCATAAGTTCGTCATGGTTAAAATACCAGAAAAGGTAGAAAACGAAGAAGATGTCAGGCGTATATTGAGCCTGTAAACAACCAAGATACCTACACGGAGCAATCCGTGCCCTTTTAACAATCTTAGAATTCCTCGCCTTCGGGCGGGGAATTTCTATTTACAAAGCAATAGGAGCCATCAACAAATGCGGAGGAATATTGAAAGCATCTACCAAATCGCTGGCATCCGAGCGAATTTCACCACAGAGCTTGTCTACCATACGACTAATTGCCTGAGTTTTGTCGCCTTTCATATATCCATTCTCTAAATACCAGCCCTTGTGCTTTTCAATGGTATGTAAAGCATAAAGATCGCATAGCTTTTTCAAAATATTTTGCAATTCCAGGTCTTCACAATCTTCTACAAACTGAGCAAATTGTTCAATAATAATACGTTCTGCGAAAGCATGCCCTAATGCTATCATGGTATTTTGATTTCTTATAAAAGCATCATAACCAGCCATACCCATCTTAATCAATCGACGAATATCCTGACCTAAGCCCATGACCATTGTTCTTTCCCGCTTCTTGAATATCTCAATGTGAAAGCAAGTATCGAGCAAGTGGGCTTCGTCCGTATTTCCACTGTCATTAAAAGGAGAAACGGAATCGACAAATTGCTGACTGAAGGTCTTGAATAATCCCCAGAAATTAGTGTTCTCGAATTCTTCTTTCAGTTCGGTTAGTAAGCCTTTAGCGACTAATTGCATCAAGACTGTATTATCACCTTCAAAAGTGGTAAAAATATCAGTATCAGCTTTAAGGTCAGCATATTGGTTTTCTGCGAGATAACCCTTGCCACCACAGGCTTCCCGACACATTTGTAAAGTATGTGTAGTATTCCAGGTGCTATAAGATTTCAAAGCTGCTGCCAATGTCTCTACCTCGCGTATATCTTCCTCTGCGCTATTGGCAAAGCGTTTGAGCAAGAATTTATGTGTGGCATCCAATGCATAAGCATTTGCCAGCAATGGCATTAAACGACGCTGGTGAGACGGGTAATCCAACAATAGTGTCTCCTGTTCATTTTCAGGGCCAAATTGCCTGCGTTTCAGAGCGTGTTTTACAGCAATAGCCAAACCTTTCTTAGAAGCACTTAGCCCTGCCATTGGCACACAAACTCTACCACCAACCAGCGTTCCAAGCATGGTGAAAAAACGACGAGATATAGAACCGATAGAGCTGTCATAATTCCCTTGTCCATCTACATCTCCAAAACGGTTCAGTAAATTTTCTCTTGGAATACGTACATTATCAAACCAAATTCTACCATTATCTACGCCATTCAAACCCACTTTGTAGCCACAGTCCTCGATACGTACGCCTGGCATGAGTTCGTCATTTTCATTGCGTAACTGAACCAAAAAGGCATGAACGCCGTGTTCCTCTCCATTGGTGTGGAGTTGGGCAAAAACAGTTGCCATTCTACCATGCAGAGCATTCCCGATATACTCTTTTCCTGCCTGCTCATTGGGTGTATGGATAATGAACATATCCTGTTCACGGTCATAAGTAGCAGTGGTTTCCAGTTGGCGTACATTAGAGCCATGCCCCGTCTCTGTCATAGCAAAACAGCCGGGTAAATCCATTGTGCCGACCCGAGTTAAATACTTATCATAATGCTTTTGTGTGCCTAATCCTAAAATGCTGCCACCAAACAAACCGAATTGTACACCAAATTTGATACAAAGACTAATGTCATGATAACCCATCATTTCAAATACGGAGGCGTACAAAGCTATATCGTCTTTGCCGCCATTAGCTTCAGGATAGGAGATAGCGCCCAAGCCCTGTGCAGCCATCAGTTTAGTCCACTGAAGAGTTTGCTCTCGATATTCTTCTTTATTTTTTATAATACGGAGCTGGAAAGCAGGATCAGCAAAGATCTGTCGCATTTTATTCTTAATGTCAACATATTCGCCATCCAGCAATTTTGCCATAGCTTCAACATCAAAAGATGACTCGGCATCCAACTCAATGACTTTTTGCCTTTGGGCATCGGAGAGAATATTTCTGTGATCTTTAAGGTTGACATAACCGAGGGCCGTTTCAATGTCAGTAATGGCGGTACGTGCTTCAGGAGTATCCCATACAGATGCTCCATTCACTCCTCGCTCTGCCATTTGCAAACTCAAGTCTGCTAATGACTGTCTCGACTGTGCGTCCATCTTTTCTGAGGCTTCCCGTATTAAAGCCACCCATTCTGCCAATAATTCAGGAGATGGAGGTGTAGCAGGATCACTCCATTTTACAATCAGATCACGTTCATCTTTGGTCAGCCATTCGATCTCATTCATGCGCTTATGGATAAGATCAACTTCACTGGGAATCATAGCCTGATCTGCCCAGCCGACGTAGAGCATAGGTAGAAAAGGAAGAACGTTGGGGTGATTTTGAAGAATATCTTTCATTTTTTTAATGATAAATTATGTCAGTAATCAGCTGCTGTCTTTAGCTCAATAATGGACAAGATAGCAATAATGATAATTTCAATTATAATATATAACCAGCCTAAAAAGGTAATGGCTTCATGATGGTAAAATGCCAGACCGATGGACAGACAAGCATATAATAAATTGGCAATAGCAATGATTTGCAATAAAAGCCCAAAATTTGCCTCAGCCTTTTGATAACAGTAAAAATCATAAATCACGAAAATGCAGGGTAAAGATGCGAGAAGAAAAAGTACTTGTCGTGGAATCCCAAAGATATGCTCCAGCCTGACCAATACTATTCCCAGCATAAAAGCAGATAGCATCGCGCCTAGTCCGTCTATTAAAAATAATTTTTTTGGATGTATCAAATTGCATTGATTTTTCTGGCTTGAAATTAGTAATAAAATAATTGATGAGGTAATAAAGTTCAAATACTGTGAGTTATACCAGTAAATAAGTCAAGTTATGTATGCATTTCATTATAAATTAATCGGTATTCTATTGTGCTCAGTTGGAATTCTCCTGTCATGTTCAATGCCTGAATCTAACGAAAGTAAGTTAGAAAATGGTGGAACTATGGCAAAGTCAATCAGTATTCAAATGGATAAGAGTACAGATTTTGAATATGCCTGGCACGATGATTTTAAGCCGGAAGATGCTTTGGTTAATCGCATTGCAGCCCCTGCGGGGTATCGCCGAACATCTGCCGCTAAAGGGAGCTTTGCTGATTGGTTGCGTCATTTGCCACTTAAGCCGGAAGGCAGTAAGGTTTATTATTATAATGGCAGAAAAAAAATGAACCAGCGTGCTCAATATGCTGTAGTGGATATTGACACAGGGAAACGTGATTTACAACAGTGTGCAGACGCTGTTATGCGCTTAAAAGCTGAATATCACTATGGCTTGAAAGACTATAAAAATATTCATTTCAATTATACCAATGGTACCGAAGTTAGCTATGATGACTGGCGTTATGGGCGCAAACCTCGTGTGTCTGGAAATAAGGTGAGCTTCAGTGCTAAACAGAGTCAGTGTGATAATTCTTATAAAAGTTTCAAAAGGTATATGACGTCTATTTTTAGCTATGCTGGTACCCATTCATTGGCAAAAGAAATGAAAAGTATTGACGTGAAAGACATGCAAATTGGCGATGTATTTATTCAAGGTGGCTTTCCTGGGCATGCAGTTATTGTAGTCGATATGGCAGTAGATGCTAAAACTGGCAAAAAACAGTTTATGATGGCACAGAGCTATATGCCTGCACAGGATATGCATGTTTTAGTCAATCCCAATAAGAGAAATACGCCCTGGTACCCACTAGAGTTTGGCAAAGTACTCGAAACTCCTGAATGGACTTTTTATGCTTCTGATTTGAAGCGGTTTCGTAATTAGGAATGATGCAAGAATAAAATTAAGTACCTAATTATAGTATAATTTACAATATTTATCAGAATTTTAAGAATATACATTAATGACTCTTAAAACCTGATTTTATGCGCTTATACCATACTTTATTGTTTAGTCTCTGCTTCCAATTTATTCATGCACAAAACATCACCGTTTTCCCCTATCTTCAAGATGTTTCTGAAAATAGTACCTTCGTTATGTGGGAAACAGATGATAGTGGCACTGGTACAGTAGAATGGGGTCTTTCTCCATTTGCACTTTCTAATACGGTAAATAGTAATACACAAACAGGTTTTTTAAATTCCAGAATACATACGGCAGAAATTACTGGTTTGTCTCCCGACACCAAATATTACTACAGAGTATCGACTGCAAGTGGAGCCGAAACTTATGTTTATCATTTTAAAACACTGGCAGAACGAAATGCCGAACAGTCAATCAGATTGGTTGCTGTAAGTGATATGCAGAGAGACGGCTCAAATTCTGGCGTTTTTCAGGACATTGTAGAAGATGGAATTATTGGATTGACCAAGACTCAATATGCTGGTGATTGGACTGATCTTGTACAGGCTATGCTGATTCCTGGCGATTTAGTTCCTACAGGGGGCATCTATTCTCAATGGGAAGATGATTTTTTTGACCTGGCAGACAGCCTTACTCCCTATGTGCCAATCTACCCGGTCCCTGGTAACCACGAATACTATTTAAATGGGCTTGATAATTTTATTAAATATTTTCATCTGCCTGAAAATGGTACATCTGGAAACCTAGAAGAATGGTGGTATAAAGACATGAGCAATATTCGGATTATTGGTTTAGATTCAAATGCGGATACTGGAGATCAGAATACTCAATTGAATTGGTTACAAACGGTATTGGACAATGCTTGTACGGATACTTATATTGATTTTGTTTTTGTAGAACTTCATCATCCTTTCAAATCGGAGCTCTGGATACCTGGTGAAAATGATTTTACAGGAGATGTTATTGAAAAACTGGAAAATTTTAGTACAAATTGTGCTAAGCCATCTATTCATTTTTTCGGGCATACACACGCTTATTCAAGAGGTCAGTCTAGAGATCATCAGCATCTTTGGGTAAATGTAGCAACAGCAGGTGGTGCTATTGATAATTGGGGGGAGTTCCCTAATGCGGATTACGAAGAGTTTGTAAAAAGCCAGGATGAATATGGTTTTGTAGTATTAGATGTACAGGCTGGCGACGATCCTGAATTCGTTTTAAAAAGATATAGTAGAGGCGATGAAAATACGACTTTGAATAATGTTTTACGTGATGAGATCCTAATTAGAAAATATGAGCAAGCGCCTATTAAACCCATTGGCTTGTTTCCATTCAATGACACCATAAACCCTACTTGTTTTGAATTAAAAGCCAACCCATTTACAGATCAAGGAGACAGTCATCAAGCCGCACAATGGCAGATAGCTACTACTGCCAATGATTTTGAAAATACATTGGTCTATGACTCCTGGAAGCAATCTGAAAATTGGTACAATGAAGTCAATACACAGGCAAATGACGACCTTACAGATGAATTTCCAGGTCTAAATCTCTCAGGAGAGCAAAGTTATTTTTGGAGAGTCCGTTATCGGGATGAACATCTGACTTGGAGTGAATGGTCGGACAAGATACCTTTTTTTACAATAGGTGATGATTTTTCCCTTACGGGCAATCTTATAGAAAACCCAAATGCAGAAAATGGCACTACTGGTTGGGTAGGACAAATAGAGTCCTTGCAATCCAATGAGTGTGGCAGTGTACCTGCCTATCAAGGGAACTATTTATATGCTGTCGGAGGTGTATGTGGTAGTGAGTCTTCATACGGAACAGCTACACAGACAGTAGATATATCAATATATAACAATGTAATAAACGCAGATTCAGTTGAGATACATTTTAGTGCATTCATGCGTTCATATTCGGGTACTGATGTGCCAGCTATGTATGTCGACTTTTTAGATGGGAGTAGCAATGTGCTTACAAGTAGCAATACGATATCATCCAATACAAGTACCTGGACTGAAGTAAGTGGATCGGCAGATGTTCCGGCAAATGCCAAACTTGCTAGGGTAGTATTGGAAGGTACGCGAAATGCAGGCACAGATAATGACAGTTATTTCGATGTTTTATCTTTAGAATTACGAAAGAAGATACCATGTTCAAATTATACACCTTGCCCCATTAGTAAAACACTTAACGACAATTTAGATAATATTTCTCAGCTTGTACACACAACTGAAACTATATATTCTACAGCCCAGCTTCAAGGAAATGCCATTGTGCAATATAAAGCCGGGAATTTTATTTGTCTGGACAAAGGTTTCTCTGCTGAGCAGGAAGTTGACATGAAAATTTTTATTGATGGATGTAATTAAAATGTAACTTTTTTGGTGTAAAATTTAGCATTTTTCGCAATTAATGTATAACTTTGTCAACCATTTAGTAATGAAGTTACACCATTTAACCTATGAATAGTATAATTACACAGAGATTTATAAAGTGTCATAATCAACTACGAGAAGATAATCAGGTGCGTTCGAGCCGTCAATTTGCACTATCATTAGAGTATCTGCCTCAGAGTTTGAGTGAGATATTGAAAGGGAGGAGAGATGTTACTATAGAGTTATTGCGCAAAGCAGTCGAGAAATACAAAATCAATCCAGTATATATATATACTGGCGAGGGACCAATGTTCATGAGTGAGGAAGATCATAAAAGCTTCCGGGTATTAACGATTGTAACGAATTCGCAAGAAGATGAACGGATCGTTCATGTACCTATTCCGGCTCAGGCAGGTTACGCCGGACAAATGACAGACCCGACTTTTATTCAGGATTTACCCACATTTACACTTCCTGATTACAAATATAAAGTCGGAACACACCGTTCTTTTGATGTATCTGGCGACAGTATGGAGCCAACATTGTTTGAAGGCGATAAAGTAGTGTGTAGTTATTTGGAACCAACACTTTGGGACTCTTCAATAAAAGATAACTATGTGTACGTTGTTGTAACCAGAGGAGATGTTTTAGTAAAACGTGTTAATAATCGCCTGAAAACAGAAAAGTACTTAGAGCTACTTTCTGACAACACTTTTTATGAACCCTTAAAAATGGAAGTTGGAGATATTCGTGAGGTATGGTATGTGCGAGCCAAGATTAGTCCATTCTTGCCCTCTCCTCAGAATATCAAAAAGGCTTTACATACCGAGATACAGGAATTACAAGATACTGTAAAACATCAAAGTATGCTAATTGAAAGCCTGTCTAAAATGATTGAAAAGTCAATTAAAAATCAGGCCTAGAATCTGTTGATTCTAATATAAAGAGATTTAGGGATTAACCTTCTTGATGTAGAAGTTAATCCCTAAATAATTTTTAAGCTAACCTAGATAAGGCCGTCTTGATGTTGCGCTCTACCCTTGCTGTTAACTGTGAAATATCTGCTTTATGAAAAGCTTTCCCAGTTATCTTTTCATATAGCTCAATATATCGTTCAGATACACTATCTACAAAATCATCAGGCATATGTGGCATTTCCTGCCCTTCCTTACCCTGGAAGCCATTTGCCATCAACCATTCACGAACAAATTCTTTAGATAATTGCTTTTGTTTTTCACCTGATGCCTGGCGTTCCTCATATCCATCCAGATAAAAATAACGAGAGCTATCAGGAGTATGTATTTCGTCGATCAGATATATTTTTCCATCAACGTGACCAAATTCATACTTCGTATCAACCAATATCAAACCTCTTTCTTTGGCGATTTCTGTACCTCTTTTAAATAAAGCTAAAGAATACTTTTCCAACTGAGTATAGTCTTCTTCACTAACTAAGCCCTGAGCTATGATTTCTTCTCTCGAAATGTCTTCATCGTGTCCTACTGTTGCTTTAGTCGTTGGAGTGATGATAGGCTCAGGAAAACGGTCATGTTCTTTCATGCCTTCCGGCAATGTTACACCACAAAGCAATCTTTTACCAGACTTGTAAGTTCGCCATGCATGACCGGTCAGATAACCACGAATGACCATCTCAACGGGAAAAGTATCACATTTTAAACCAACAGTTACATTCGGATCAGGAACTTCTAATACCCAGTTAGGCACAATGTCTTTAGTGGCTTCCAGAAATTGAGCTGCAATCTGATTTAATACCTGCCCTTTATAAGGAATGGGACGGGGGAGTACATGGTCGAAAGCAGAAATACGATCAGAAGTTAACATAACCATATGTTTGTCATTGATCGTGTACACATCTCTTACCTTACCTTTGTAAAAATTACTTTGTCCTTCAAACTTAAAATTAGTTTGTTGAATAGAACGATTTTCTACTGACATGATTGATGATTTATAAGTGCTGAATGAATTTGCGCAAAGGTAAGTAATCGAATATAATTATGGAATAATTCTTGCTTAAATCAAAATATCCTAATTTTGGATTCGTTACCTTTACGGACGAATTAAAAACTAATACAGCTAAGATGAAACTACTTTATTACATTCCCCTTTTATGTGTTACCTTGATGTTTAGCCTGCAATCTTGTGATGAAACGACTGATGTCCCTGTTGACTTTGGTTATGATTATTTTCCGCTGGAAGTCGGGAAATACATGGTTTATGAAGTAGATTCAGTGGTATATGATATTACAACAGGTAGTTCTTCTATTACGACCAATACAATTCAGGTTCGAGAAGAGATTACTAATTCTTTTGTTGATAACGAAGGACGCACAGTATTTCGCTTAGAGCGTTCAGAACGACAAGATGCTGCATCTCCCTGGAGTGTTCGCGATGTATGGACTACAGCAGTCACTGATCGTCAGGCAGAACGTGTAGAAGAAAATCTCCGTTTCATAAAGCTTGTATTTCCGGTCAGCACCGAGACCACGCCCTGGAATGGAAATAAATTTATTGATGAAACCACGGTAATCTCTGTAGCCGGAGAAAGTATTTCTGTGTTCAAAAATTGGTTATACGAATACCGCACTACAGGCGAATCTGTTGAAGTGAATGGAGAATTGTATTCTGATGTAACGACTGTTTATCAGGCAGATGAAGAAAATTTGATAGAATTAAGATTGTCAAAAGAGCAATATGCCAGAGGAGTTGGTATGATTTACCGAGAAATGAAAATTCTGGATACTCAATGTATTGCACCTTGCGAAACAATGACTTGGGAAGAAAAAGCCGAAAAAGGTTTTATTGTTCGACAGACTTTGGTGGAGTACAATTAATATATATCAATCAACTCCCAGCATAATCAATACGAATAAAACTACTATCCTTCATAGTATAGATTTGATCTAGTTGATTTTGCAACTGAACCAACTTAGTCTTTTGTTCTAAGGTAGTGCTGTCTGTCACATAATACTGAGCATAAAACAATTCCTTTGCCACATAGCGGCAATAGTACTCCTTGCCCTTGCAGCGCTCCAAGTAAGCCTCGGCGAGTGCAATACGGGGTTCTAAACGATATGGGTAGATAGATTTAGCATCAAAATAACGATCAACAGCCTCATCATTAGTGCCTACACCCAGATTTAGGTCACCCATAAACATGACATCTTCAAAAGATTCATCGAGACGTTTTTCCTTAGCTATTCTATTCATCTCAATATAATTTTCAATTTCTATCCGTTTTTCTTTTTGTGCCGCAGTTTCTCTGGAAGGCATCTCAAAATTTTTTATCGACCAGCGAATGGCAAAAAGGCTGACAGCCAGTGCAACGACTACAACTACAATTTCTACTGCATGTTTGGAGACATAATAAGTAAGAATTTCATTAGGCTCTTTGGAATAACCTTCACCACCGAATTGGTGACTTGTTCTGGAGTTGGACTTTGAATATTTTTTATTGTCTTTGTCGAAATAGGGCATCTTTAATAGTTTTATACGTGTTGGTAGTTTTTATATAACGTAAAGATAGCTGAAAATAGTTCACAGGTCAAGCGGACACAGTTAACTAAGTATTTTTTAACACTACATTCACCACTCAACCACTCACCTCCGTTTCTCCCGCCACTTAAAATTCCAGGTAATAGCCGGAATAATCGGAAATAAGGAAACCTTATAAGCCTTTAATGTAGCTTCTCCACTAAGCGCATCCTGTTCCGGGCTGAAATAGGTCAGGAAGACATTTTTTCTATTATACACATTATAAATAGAGAAAGTCCAACTAGAATGAAAAGGCTTATCTTTTCTGTCTGCTTTTGGTGTAAACGTAGCGGATAGATCCAGACGATGATAATCATCCTGACGACTGCCATTTCTTGGGCCATACTCCGTATTGACTTGGAAATTGACGAAGTAAAAACTCTTGGGTAAAGTAAAAGCATTGCCTGTACCATAGATAAATGCCGTACCAAAAGACCATTTTGGATTTAAATCATAATTGCCAACTATAGATAAGTCGTGTGTTCTATCATATCTGGCAGGAAAAGCCTCTCCATTTTGAATCTCATCAAAGGTGCGGGTAGTGCGGGATAAGGTATAGCCCAACCAGCCATTCAACTTACCTTTACGCTTTTTAAAAAA
>JAHDFX010000400.1 GCA_020627965.1 Saprospiraceae bacterium
AAAACTTACCTAATGGCTGGGCTTCATCTGTTTGTGATAATAGCCAATGCTATATTCCACAAGTTTATCTGATGGATTTCACTATTGAGGCTGGTGACGATGGGCTATTGGATGTTCGTTTTTATCCAGATGGTATGGAAGGAAGTGGAGATGTTGAGATATTGATCTATGATCCTCTGGATAGTCTCAATACTGTTTTCTCTAATAAATACTTTGGGGAAGCCTTGCTGACTTCAGTAGAGGAGCCGGAAGCAGAGAATTTTAACATTTATCCGAATCCTGCCAACAATTATGTGATCTTACCTGATAATAGAAATATCCAGCAGGCAGTTATCTATAATATTGCTGGAAGAAAAATACAGATTGTCGAAATGAATGGCTTGGAAGCTCGTGTGGATATAGGACATTTTATGCCAGGCTTATACCTAGTTCAGTTTTTAGATGAAAATGGTGTTAAACTGCATACAGGCAGACTGACAAAACGTTAGTAAGTATATTTTCCTTTCCACCAGCGTTTTAGTCGTTCTCTTAATCCTTTTTCCTGTGGGTTTTGCTGAGGTTCGTACCATTTTTGTCCATGTAGCTCTTCTGGCAGAAAATCATGTTGGGTAAAATTGCCATCGAAATCATGCGCATATTTATAATTTTTACCATAACCCAAGTCTTTCATCAGGCGAGTAGGTGCGTTCCTCAACGATAATGGAATGGGTAAATTTCCGGTCTGCCGAACACTTTTTTGTGCTTGATTAATAGCCGTATAAGCAGAATTACTCTTTGCGGAGCAAGCCAGGTAAATTGTTGTTTCGGAGAGGATAATACGTGCCTCCGGCAAGCCAATAACATGTACCGACTGGAAACAGCTATTAGCCAATAAAAGTGCATTGGGATTAGCTAGCCCTATATCTTCAGCAGCAAGGATAATAAGTCGGCGGGCAATGAATTTTACATCTTCTCCACCTTCAATCATTCGTGCCAGCCAATATACTGCTGCATTAGGGTCACTACCACGTACCGATTTGATAAAAGCAGAAATAATGTCGTAATGCATTTCCCCACTTTTGTCATATAGCGCAATATTTTTTTGTAGTTTTTCTGTTACGGTTTCATTATTTATAACGATTGGTTCTTCGGTCGTAGCATTAACGACTATTTCAATAATATTCAGCAGTTTTCTGGCATCTCCCCCTGCGTGTTGCAAGAGTGCTTCACTTTCCTGAATTTCAATGTTTTTATCTTTTAAAAATTCATCGTTTTCGAGTGCGTGATGAAGTAGTTTCAATAACTCTTCTTTGCTATGCGGATTGAGTACATATACCTGTGCTCTGGATAGTAGTGCAGGTATAACTTCAAAGGAAGGGTTTTCTGTTGTAGCTCCGATCAGTGTAATAATTCCCTGCTCGACAGCCCCCAATAAGGCATCTTGCTGAGATTTGCTGAATCTATGAATTTCGTCAATGAATAGAATAGGGTTGGGCTGACTGAAAAATTGTTGTTTTTTAGCTTTTGCAATGGTTTCACGAATATCTTTTACGCCGGAATTAATAGCACTTAGGCTGAAAAACGGACGTTTTAATTGATTGGAAATAATTCTTGCTAAAGTGGTTTTCCCAACACCCGGTGGACCCCAAAGTATAAAAGAAGGAACTTTTCCATTTTCAATTGCTTTACGCAAAATAGCACCCTCGCCAACCAGATGTTGCTGACCTATGTATTGGTCGAGTGTTTGAGGGCGAAGACGTTCTGCTAATGGTATATTCATGTTTGGTGTATTGAGCGTATTGAGTGATTAAGTTAATTGAGTCTGTTGGGTTAATTAAGTTATGAACATCACCTATATTTCATTTTTGTCCATTCGCCGAGTGTCATATGCTGATGCTTTTTCATTTCTTCTATTTCGATAGCATCCAATCTTTTGATCCATACATCTTCCCGTGACAACATAACTGGTCTTCTAAAGGTATAGTACATCTTTTTTTCATTACCCCACTCTTCACTTTCTCTAAATTCGATCAGTGAAGACAATGACATCT
>JAHDFX010000181.1 GCA_020627965.1 Saprospiraceae bacterium
TGGTCGATGGTCGATGGTCGATGGTCGATGGTCGATGGTCGATGGTCGAGTGCCAGAGGCACTCGATAATTCCATGGACTATGGACCATCGACTATCGACAAATTGCAGCTTGCTGCAATTTTCATTAAAACATTTTAAATCTCAAAACATAAACCTTGCCTGTTTTCAGGTTTTTCATGGTAACATAAGCTGGACCTTTATAATCAGGCTGCTTTATAGTAAATGTCACTTTATTATAATTTTTGTAGTGCTCCGATGCTTTCTCCGATGATTTTCCATAAGCGATAATCGAATTTGGATTCAGGCTACGGCTAGGGGTTCCTGCATGTATCTGTACATCGTAAGGCTGATCTTCAGGAGTCACCATTCGGACGATGCCTTCAGCAAAACCATCACAATTAATCATTTCCGGGCAGGGAAGCGGTGGTGGTGGTGGTGGAAGTAGAGGTGGTCTGCCAAGTATTATATCAGAGAGCCAGCCTGGCATCTGATTGTCTGAATTTTCCGCTTTTTGCTTTAGCGAGATTAAGACAAAATGTTCGACAGCATATTCGTGCTGTTCCCAAACATTCTCTGTTTTTTTATTTTTTAATAATAAGTCTGCTTTGGTCTGTGCGCAGCCTGTCCAGGCAAAACTCAGTAAGCAAATGATGAATAATAAACGCATAATATTGATTTTTTTGATTGATTTTTTAAATTTATTCAGTCCAAGCACTTATTGTCCAATATTGATATTAAGCGGGTAGTTCATACCTGTTTTAGTATCTTTAATCATAAGAACCGCCTTTCCTGTATAATTGGCATCTTTTAGACTGAGTTGAGTTTTATTATAATTATCGAACTTAACAGATTTGGTCTGTAAAGCGCTATTTCTGCTGATGAGCGTACCTGTAGGTGTCTTTAATTCTACAGTTACAGGCATGTCAGGAGGATAAACCAAATTTTTCAGTATATTATAAATGCCGTCGCAATTGGCTGGTTCCGGGCATGGAGGTTCTGGTGGTGGCGGGGGAATAACACCACGAATTCTACGGAATTTTGCGAGATTTTCTTTCTCACCATTGCAATCTTCACCTGTCCTTATTCGTTTTTCACATTCATCGAGTTGTTGTTCAAGAGACATTAACATCAGCATTTCTGCTTTGTATTCTTTAGCAGGGCTTACTTCACATTCTTCTGCTGTACAGATCATGAAGACAAAGAACAAACCGACCATCATAAGCCGATTATTGGAAATTTTCATATTCATAATGAAATTGATTAGAAATTAATAATAGTTTAAAGCTTCCTTTGATATAAAGATATATTGTATTGTTTTTATATGCAAAGGAAGTAGCGTGTTTTATAGTTCTATCCGACAGAGAAGTCAAAAGTCACCCTGATGTTTTAATTTTTGTGCAAAAAACTTTGTTGAAACTTGCCAACAAAATCTATAAAATAGGGTTGTATCAACATAAATATCTTTATCCATGCAAAAACTACTATTTATTTTTTTGACTGTTTTGTTTAGTGTTGGCTTACAGGCGCAACAAGTATCCTTAAATACTATTTATTTTCCTGGTGTAGCCTATAATGGCGGTGGAGGTCTGTTTTATGGAGGTTTCGGACAGGAAATTACTTACCAGCATGATATAGGAAAACATCGTTTCAGAGGTGGGCTAGAATACCGAAGTGTAGATTGGGGCAATCAAATTGCCTTAAACACTGCTTTTAATCCCACCTATTTGAGAAAAGGTCAGTTTCGTGTGTCAGGCACTACCAATCTACAATTAGGCTTTGCTTTATTCCGACAAAATCCATTATTTGTATGGGCATTGGAATATTCACCTGAATTGGAATGGCAGTCTAATAAACGGTTCTTTGCTAATTTTAGCCTTGGGTTTAGATACACCAATAGTCCAAAATACAAAGATTATGGTAACATAAATGCAGTATGGGAATTACCTCTAAAATTGGGTTGGGGCTTCAGGTTTGGCAATTTAAACAAAGCATATTAAGGGTGCAATAAAGCCTGACGAGCCAATAAAACCTCTTCGGTCTCCTCTCTGTCAGGATCAGGCACACAACAATCTACAGGACAAACCGCAGCACATTGAGGCTCTTCGTGAAAGCCTTTACATTCTGTACATTTTTCGGGAACGATGTAATAAACATCATCATCAACAGGGGGCTGTTCATCTTCTATGCCGACTACAGTGCCGTCTTCTTTTGTTAATTCTCCCTGTACTGTGGTGCCGTCTTTGAATTTCCATTCAATACCGCCTTCGTAAATTGCATTATTGGGACATTCTGGTTCACAAGCTCCACAATTTATGCACTCGTCTGTTATTATAATTGCCATTATTATCTCTATTTAAAACTGTATACTTCCTTAAAAACGTAACTTTCCTAAGAAAAGTTGATTTTTAGACGACAAAAATAAGTCATTTGATACAAAAAAATAGCTTTTTAAATTCCTATTTTTGCGCTCATGATGACGCTTAAGGAACGTACAGCCATATTAATTGAACTTGGAGACAGGTTGAAAGCATCTAATGAAAGACTGGATGCTGTGATTCACAGGACTTATATTAACAACCCCTGGTTCACGAAAGAGAATACCAGATTGGCATTAAATGCTATCTGTTCGGACTTTCTGAATAAAGAAAAATTGGATAACTGGATAGCAAAATATTCGATACCAGAAACGACAATACCCAAAAGGGTAGGGCTTGTCATGGCAGGCAATATACCGATGGTTGGTTTTCAGGATCTACTTTGTGTATTTGTTGCCGGGCATCATTCAATAAGCAAATTGTCTGAAAAGGATAAATATCTATTGCCCTATTGTATTCAACTGATGACCGAGATTAATCCCAAAGTGACAGACTACTTTACGTTTACAGAACGACTTAAAAATTTTGATGCTGTCATTGCCACAGGCAGTAATAACACATCCAGGTATTTTGAGGCTTATTTTGGTAAATATCCGAATATCATCCGTAAGAACAGAACCTCAGTTGCTATCATGACTGGTGCAGAAGATGATGAAGATTTTAAGCAATTTGGCAAAGATGTGTTCCGTTATTTCGGACTAGGTTGCCGCAATGTCTCTAAACTATACTTACCTAAAGATTATGATTTTGTTCCTTTACTTAGAAATTGGGAACGTTTTTCCGATATTGTAAACCACAATAAGTATAAAAATAATTTTGACTATACTTTTTCGCTCCTGATGTTAAATCAGATTCATCATTATACTAATGGGGCGGTTATATTACGGGATGAAAAATCACTACATTCACGCATTGCAAGCCTGAATTACGAATTTTATGAAGACATTAATGAAGTAGTTAAAGATTTAAACGAGCAGGCATCTGCTATTCAATGCATTGTCAGTAAAGAAGCTATTGAGGGATTAGATTGCCTGCGTTTTGGCAATACACAACAGCCAGGGCTAGAAGATTATGCCGATAATGTAGATACCATGAAGTTTTTATTGGAAATCAGATAAGATACCATATCAGTTTCAATTGCAATGAAATACATCAATACCTCAACACTGACATATTCGACAATAACACCATAATACAAAAAAGAACACTATGAAAATCAAAAACATATCAGCATTTATAATGATAATGCTGCTTTTCTGTACCTGTCAACCAGAACCAAAGATGATAGAAGTTGAATTACAGGGACATCGGGGTGCCAGAGGCTACGCACCAGAAAATACGATTCCCGGATTTGTAAAAGCCCTGAAACTTGGAGTGGATGTATTGGAAATGGATGTCGTTATTTCGGGTGATAACCAGGTGGTCGTTTCCCATGAACCCTGGTTTAATCATAAAATTTGCTCCATGCCAGAGGGTGGGGTAGTAGAAAAAGAACAGGAAGATGCTTTGAAAATGTTTGGGATGTCTTACGATGAAATCAGCGCTTATGACTGCGGACTCAGAGGAAATCCTGATTTCCCTGAACAAGAAGAAATGGCTGCTAATAAACCATTGCTTAAAGACGTATTTCAAGCCATTGAAGGATATGTAGAAGAAAAAGGTTTGGAACCAGTTAAGTATAATATTGAAATTAAAAGTCGCCCATTATGGGATAATGTATTTACACCAACACCGGAGAAATTTGCCAGATTAGTTTACGATGAAGTCAATTCGGCTGGACTGACCAGCCGTACCTGTATTCAATCTTTTGATGTTCGTCCTTTACAAAGGCTTCACAATATCAATCCTAACCTGACTATGGCACTTTTAGTATCTAATAATGATGGTATTGAAGCCAATTTAAAAGCATTAGGTTTTGTGCCTGCCATTTACAGCCCCAATCATCTTTTGCTTAATGCGGAGAAAGTCAACACATTGAAAGAAAAAAATATGCGAGTGATACCCTGGACAGCTAATGAGAAAAGCCATATTAAACGCTTGCTAGAATGGGGGGTTGATGGTATCATTACTGATTATCCTGATCGGGTTCCTGAAGTTATAGAAGAACTGATGAAAGCTAAATCGTGAATTTACTATAAGCATCATCTAATACAATTATGATAAATGAAAAAATTACTGGTAGCTAATAGAGGAGAAATAGCCTTGCGTGTTATGCGTACGGCACGTGAAATGGGGATAAAGACAGTAGCTGTTTATTCTGATGCAGACAGACTATCTCCACATGTCCGTTATGCCGATGAAGCTGTCTGCCTTGGACCTCCACCATCTAGCGAATCCTATTTATTGGGCGATAAGATCGTTGAAGAAGCTAAGAGATTAGGCGTTGATGCTATTCATCCTGGATATGGTTTTCTGAGTGAAAATGCGGCTTTCGCCAAAGCTGTAACAGATGCGGGTATCATATTCGTCGGACCTCCTGTTCATGCCATAGAGGTAATGGGAAGTAAATTGGCTGCGAAAGAAACAGTCAAAGACTATAATATACCAATGGGTCCGGGAACGGACGAAGCCATTACAGATATTGCGGCAGCAAAAAAAATAGCTGCTGAGATTGGTTTTCCGATTCTCATCAAAGCCTCTGCTGGAGGGGGCGGAAAGGGAATGAGAGTCGTAGATAAGCCAGAAGATTTTGAAGAACAGATGCAACGGGCTGTCAGTGAGGCAATTTCCTCATTTGGCGATGGGGCTGTTTTTATTGAAAAATATATTACTTCTCCCCGCCATATAGAGATTCAGGTCTTGGCAGATAATCATGGAAATGTAGTACATCTGTTTGAAAGAGAATGTAGTATACAGCGTCGGCATCAGAAGGTTGTAGAAGAAGCTCCATCTGTTGTTTTGACACCCGAACTGAGGGCTGCTATGGGAAAAAGTGCCGTAGATGTTGCTCGTTCCTGTGCTTATGCCGGAGCTGGCACAGTAGAGTTCCTTATTGACGATGATCTGAATTATTATTTTCTGGAAATGAATACTCGCTTGCAGGTAGAGCATCCTGTAACTGAGCTCATTACCGGAATAGATTTGGTCAGGCAGCAATTACTAGTAGCACAAGGTCAGCCTTTGAGCTTTACTCAGGAAGAATTGACGTTCAGTGGGCATGCGCTTGAATTAAGGGTGTATGCTGAAGATCCTACCAATAATTTCTTACCAAGCGTTGGCAATCTACAAACCTATCGACCACCCAAAGGACATGGTATCCGCTTAGATGATGGTTTCGAAGAAGGCATGGATATTCCTATCTATTACGATCCGATGATTGCTAAACTTATTACATACGGAGAAGATAGGGAAGAAGCTATCCGCAGAATGAAAAGAGCCATAGAAGATTATCAGATTACTGGTGTAGCAACGACTTTGCCTTTCGGCAAATTTGTTATGGAACATGACGCTTTTATAGCTGGTAAATTCACGACCCATTTTGTTAAAAAATACTATAGTCCTGAAAAGGAAGAAGGAACTAAAGAAGAGGCAGAGATTGCAGCACTATTAGCACACCGCATATTAACCAGTGCTAAAGTGACAGCATCAAATACAACCAAAACTGCTTCAGGTTCTAAATGGAAAAGAAGAAAGTAAATGAAAGATCAATTAAAATACGACCTGAGAGGCGTCTCAGCAACAAAAGATGAGGTACATGCTGCCATTAAAGACCTCGACAAAGGCTTATATCCTCAGGCATTTTGTAAAGTCTTGCCCGATGTAGCCGCAGGTGATGCAGCTTATTGTAACTTAATGCATGCAGACACCGCCGGCACCAAGACTTCCCTGGCTTATATGTATTGGAAAGAGACGGGCGATTTGAGTGTGTGGAAAGGCATTGCGCAGGATGCTATCGTCATGAATCTGGATGATATGGCCTGTGTGGGTTGTACCGCTGGAATCTTGCTATCCTCTACTATTGGGCGTAATAAAAATCTGATCACGGGTGAAGTAATTAGTACCATCATTCAAAGCACCGTAGAATTCGTCGAACAGCTCCGTGAATATGGAGTAGACGTTCATCTGGCAGGAGGAGAAACGGCAGATGTAGGAGATATTGTACGTAGTATTGATGTAGGGTATACGGCTTTCGCCCGAATGAAGAGAGATCAATTGATCGTCAATAATATTCAGCCGGGCAGTGTGATTGTAGGGCTGGCATCATACGGACAGGCAAGTTATGAAACAGAATATAATGGTGGTATGGGAAGTAATGGACTGACTTCAGCACGCCATGATGTCTTCCATAAATCCTACGCCACTCAATATCCTGATAGTTTCGACGCCAATACACCCGATGAAGTCATTTATGTTGGCAAGAAAAAACTGACCGATACTATTGAAATAGAAGGAAAAAATATTCAAATCGGTAAACTGGTCTTATCGCCTACCCGTACATTTATGCCTGTATTGAGTGAAGTCTTCAAACAAGTCAAAAAAGAAGATATTCAGGGGATTATCCATTGTACAGGAGGTGCACAGACCAAGGTGATGAAGTTTGTTAATAATGTCCATGTTATCAAAAATAATCTGTTCAAAACCCCTCCATTATTTGAATTGATACAAAGCGAATCTGGTACCGACTGGAAGGAAATGTATCAGGTTTTTAATATGGGAAATCGCCTGGAATTTTATGTTCCCGAACATGTGGCGAATACAATTGTTAAAATAGCGAAAGGTTTTAATATTGATGCACAGATCATTGGACGTGTGGAAGCTGCTGCCGAAAATAAGTTGACGATTGAAAGTCCTTATGGAACTTATACGTATTAATTAATTGGGTTGTTCACGCAATAACTCAATCAACTATTATTACCCATGAAAAACTTTGAGATTTTATCTGGTATTGTTGGTTTGATGCTGCTACTCATTGTTAGTATTTTTATCTTAGGGTTTATAAATAATATAGAAACAAAAAGCAATGTAATTAGCTGTGGAACATATGCGCCCTATATTCCAATGGAACCAAGTATGAAAGTAGGTGAAGCCTTATTCAAAGCAAATTGTGCGACTTGCCACAATAAAAACATGAAAGCGGACATGACTGGTCCGGCACTGGGCGGCGCTCTCAAACGTTTTAATAATGACACACTAGCTTATGCCGATTTTATAAGAGGTTCACAAGCATACATCAAAAAAGGACACGATAAGCGTGTTATGCAGTTGTTCGAGGATTTTAACAGGTCTGTGATGCAGGATTTTCCCAACTTGAAAGATGAAGATATTAAAGCTATTATTGCTTACACTGAGAACATGTACCGCTATGGCTATTATTAATAATGAGAATAACAGATACCAAATATCTAACTGATTATCAGAGAACACTTGGATTTGACATTCAAGCGTTATTTGATTCTATTGATTTTTCCGAAAAAACGATAAATCTGGCATATCGACTGAAAGCGTCTGCTGTGTTTTCATCAAACATAGAAGGCAACACCATTGATATAAACTCATTCATGAATTCACTGATCGGCAATCAGTCTTTCAAGCCTCAGAAACAAATGCAGGAAATAGAAGATCTGATTCGTGCTTATGAATTTGCAGGAGCCAATGCATTGAATGAAGAAAATTTATTAGAAGCTCATAAAATACTGAGTGATGAATTATTAGTAAAAGACAAAAGAGGTATATATCGAAATGATAGAATGGGCGTTTTTGATGGTACGGGTTTGGTATATATGGCAATTGAACCGCAGTACGTAGAAGGAAAAATGCAAGAATTTTTTACTGATATAGAATCTTTATTAAGTAAAGACTTAAGTGTAGCAGAGCTATTTTATCATGCTTCGCTAATACATTTAAAATTAGCTCATATTCATCCTTTCTGGGATGGGAATGGCAGAATTGCCCGATTACTTGAAAAGTGGTTTTTATCTACTAAAATAAATGGTCGTGCCTGGAAAATACAATCTGAAAGATATTATAAAGAGCATTTATCTGATTACTATAATTCTATTAACTTAGGAGTAAATTATTACGAATTGAATTATGATAAGTGCTTGCCCTTCTTGATGTTATTGCCAAAGGCGCTTAAACAGGAAAAAAGAACACTATGATTATCCAGTTAGAAAAAGACATCACGGATATACAACGAGCTACACTCGAAGCCAAATTACAATCCATCAGTTATAAGACAACTGAGGTCAATACACAATTTGCGGACTACATAGTTGGTGTCGGCAAAAAGGAATTTGATATTCGGGAAATCGGGACTATGCCTGGCATTCATGATATACACCGTGTTAGCGATGCCTATAAACTCGTTTCCCAAAAATGGAAAGTAGAAGACACTCAGGTAGATCTGGGAGATGGCATTTCCATTGGAACGGGTGAATTTGCGATCATGGCTGGACCATGCTCTATCGAATCTGAAGCACAGATCGAATCTACTATAGACCACTTAGTGAAGAATAATGTTCGTATCATGCGAGGAGGCGTGTATAAGCCCAGAAGTTCACCTTATTCTTTTCGAGGTTTGGGCATTGATGGTTTGAAATTATGGTATGAAAAAGCGAGAACTGCCGGCATTAAGATCATTACGGAAGTCATGATGACCGAACAGATTGATGCGATGTTTGACTATGTTGATATTTTCCAGGTTGGTGCAAGAAATTCTCAAAACTTCAACCTGCTGGATGCTTTGGGTAAAGTAGACAAACCAGTTATGCTCAAGCGAGGTATCTCAGGGACAATAGACGAACTGCTTCAGTCAGCCGAATACATTTTCTCTAATGGAAATGAACGTGTCATGCTTTGTGAGCGAGGCATCCGTACTTATGAGAACAGTTACAGAAACTGTATGGACTTGAATGCTATTGCTATGCTCAAGGAAAAAACACATCTGCCTGTCATTGCTGACCCTTCGCACGGTATCGGTGTACGTCGTTTTGTAGAACGAATAGCTTTGGCTAGTATAATGGCTGGTGCTGATGGAGTCATATTTGAAGTACATGAATGTCCGGAGAAAGCTTTTTCAGATGGACAACAAACGCTGGATTATGGGCAATCTGGAGCCTTATTTAATAAATTACGAAAGACCTTTGAATTTCGGAAAAGCATAAGATCATAAGAAATCGAGAACATATCATACAGCAGGTTATCTCTAGTTTGGAAGTAACTTCACTTAGCTTATTACCAGCAACACCAGAACTGGAAAAGAGTGGTGAATTTTGTCTTCTGAATCCACTTACCTCTTTAGGGCGCAGCCAGCCTGTCTTTTGCGCTTTACAGTATTTGGATACCTATGATTTTCATGTATTGAGTTTTACCACTCCACTAGGAACTGTTGAAAATTTAAATATTCTGATCGAGCAGTATGGAAGGTATAGATTTTCTTACGAAAATGAGGGGATGATGACTCGTTTATGCTATAATGACAAAGAGCCGGAAGAGAGTGTATATCATGTATATATGCGAACAGATCTGCCTGTTTTAAAAAATGAAAAATATCCGCCCGGCATGAACGCACTAAGTCATTATGAGCTCAATGAATCTTTGAATAAATTGGTGGAAATGGCTGATCTTGTGGAACGTATGGCATTCAAAAAGCAGGATATTGATATAGAAATTGCTCAGAAAAACACGCCATTGAACCGGAATGAAAAGCTGCGTCAAGAAAATATTTCAGCTCAACTATCCGGCAAGTGGCAGCGTAGCTGGAATCCGGAATTTGTGGAGCTATTACATTCTTTTGATACAGTTAGTGATCTGAAAGCAGTCTGGAAAATGAATCATGAACACAATTTTATCCGGTTTCTAGGGCGAGAAAAACAGACTGACGCTTCTTTGGTCTATTTAGCAAAAGATATACAGATGAGCGAACAACAGGCACTTGGAAAATATTTTGATGATGCTGTGAATTATCGCAAATCTACCGTATAACTGACATCTAAAGACTCTTTTGGTGCCAATAATTGCAAGCCCATCTGGTTATTAAATGCATTAGTCGCACAGGTCATAGGTTCTACAGCTATAGAAGTTCTTTCTGGTGGAATGTAGACCTGAAGATAAGAACAATTCTTGCTATTGATATGCAGGCTCACATTGTGTTCCTCGTCTTTAAGAACCACCTCTGCCGAATGATGAACAAGAAAGCCCGTATCAAATTCAGTGTCAGAAATGAGGGCGGGTTTATTGAATTTATTATAGTCGGAAAGCACTCCTGTAGGTATCATTTCTTTGGTCTGAAGCATTTTACATCTAGGCAGCTTTAAGTACAATTCATCAGCTTTTTTATCATTAATTTTAAAATAAGGATGCCAGCCAATGCCCATAGGAATATTGGTCGAACTGGTATTCTGAGCAACTACTTCACAGGTCAGTGAAGCTAAACTGAACCTATATATGATCGTCGTTTTATAGGAAAAGGGATAGCCTGGACTTGGCTTGAATGATTGTTGCAGCGTGATTTTAGCTACTTCCTGCCCTAGTTCGATACTTTGTATTTTTAGGGGTTGATCGGAGATTAACCCATGAATGGCATTGCCCTCATGAGCAAAGTTTAAAGGTAGTTGCTGAATCGTATCAGCAAATAAATATCGGCCTTCTTTGATCCTGTTAGGAAAAGGGATAAGGTGCGAACTTTTATACTGACGATTGGCTATCGCCTCTTCATAATTATGATAACCATCAATGACTTCAAAGAGTTGATCTTTTTTATGTAAATGTAATGATTGTATAATAGCCCCAAATTCAGGAACGAAGGTGAAATGAGCTTTGGTAGCTACATGTTCAATCCGATGGAGTTCTAATTTACCGAAAGGCAATATATGATGTTTGTAAGTGACCATATTACTTTAAATCGTGTTCAATCTTTTTTCTAAACCATTTTGTAAAAGGAAGAGAGCCTTTGTCAAGGTCTGCGAGAAGCGTATTTTTGTCTGCCGACATATAGTGCTTCGCATGATGTAGTTTTCTGATAAAATTGATGAAAGTTAAATTTATACTTTTTATTTCTTGTCCCATGATTTTATTCCTGCGGCAGTATTGAGCAAAAGCATTACAGGCATCTTCAAAAGTATCGTGATAATTATCTAATTCATAATAGCATCTTATCTGGAGACGTTTTGCCCTAATATTATCATGAATATCTATAAACTCTACACTTCTCAAAAGATTGATCGTTTCTTCAAAATCATTTATTTCAAATGCTATTCTACTCAAGCCTAGTAGTCGTGTCGTCTCCTTTATCTCTTCTCTTAAGTATTGAGAATAGTGATTAATAAATGTTTTGGCCCAGTCAAATTTTCCGACCAGACAAGCTGTATTTACTATATTATCAAAATTGTCATTGTTGATATATCCTTCGGCTATCCATACATTATGTTCAAGTCCATATTGATATAGTTTGAAAATTTCTAAGGCATATTCTGTTTTTCCTTGATTGAACTCCATAATGGAAAAATTATTTGCCATAAGGATCATCTCCAATTGCTCGGATTTACTGAAGGTATGAAAGTGCTGGAAGATTAAGGCTTTTAATTCATTATAAACAGTTTCATCTCTTGTCTGGTATAAATGAATGATAAGACAAAAAACATGTACCAGGTGTTTATCTTCAAATGATTTATGTTTTACTTTTTCGAGCATGTCATCTAGCAGGATTAGTTCACTTTTTTCTGCAAAATACAATTCTCTAAATCGCATTTCCGCAGAGTATAAAAATTTGGAACTAAAATAAAATGCATCCAGGTTTTCTAAAAATTCTTTTAGACTACTTATTCCTGTTTGTAACTTGGCAGTAGCAGTATGTGTATAGATTTCCTGATTGAGACGATATTGATGTTGATAATAATTGATACCTCTTTCTTTGGATTTATTGAGCTTTTTAGACATTTCATTGGCTAAACTATTAAAAAACCAGTCTCCACCCCGATCTTTATAAGCTTTTAAGAGTAATTGTTCTCGCTCAAAAGGCTGTTTTTCAATTTCTTTCACCGTAAAATAGTCATCTACCAGACTTGAGAGGTGAGTCATCAAATAACTTATCTTTTTATAATGACTGCTTTTCCATTCGGGGAAAATTTTTGCAGCAGCATGCTCCCTGTCTAATTCTTTATCTTCAAAAACAGGATAATATTTTTTGAGATACTTAAAGAGCCTAATAATTTTCTCATCCTTATTATAAAATGGAGACTCAAGAAATCTAGTGAAATTACGTAACTCATCAGGTTTGAGCAGCTTTAATCTGCCGGTTAATTTACTTTTTTGCATAGTTAATTATGAAAAAATAATTTTAAATGAAAGTAATCTTCATTTTTAATAGCTTGTATTTTATAGACTTAGTGGAAAATTGTCTTTCCTGTTTATGCTTTTTGAATTCTTTTTAGACTGAAAAATGTACTTTTTTGTATTTTATAAAGATAAAAGAAACGACG
>JAHDFX010000182.1:0-2370 GCA_020627965.1 Saprospiraceae bacterium
TTGTGTTATTGTGTTATTGTGTTATTGTGTTATTGTGTTATTGTGTTATTGTAAGTTAAAAATCATTTATCCATTAAGCCTGTTTTTGGTAAATCTAGGTATGGATAAACTACTTTTGACAAATAAAGCCCTTGCGGATAGGCAAAATTAGTAAACTTTGGGGTTTTAGTAGCCGATAAATATCCTTCAAATTCTTCAAGACTTATATTTCCTTTCCCGACGGCTATCAAACGGGCTACAATGATACGGATCATTCCCCGAAGAAAACGGTTGGCAGTGATCTGAAATTGAATTTGCTTGCCTTCATTTTTTACAAATAAGTCTGTATTCATGATATTGCAAATCGTTGTATTATGCTTATCAGGCGTTTTGCAAAAAGCTTTATAATCCTGATATTTCATGAGTAAATGTGCTGCCCGTCGCATACGTTCGACATCCATATCGGCTTGATAACAGGCACTGGTCTGGCATAAAAATGGTCTTTTTTCTGTGTGGATAAAATAGTCGTAGGTTCTCTGTATAGCATCAAACCGTGCATTAGCTCTATCTGCCACAGGTATAATATCGTAAATAGCAATATCGGGTGGCAAGGCTTTATTCAAACGAAATTTTAAATCAAAATCCCATTCCTTCTTTACATCCAAATGAAAGAAGAATTGGCTGGCATGTACTTCTGCGTCAGTTCTGCCACAACCTACTATATAGGTGTTTAGTTTGAGGATACGATTGATCTCATTTTCCAGTACTTCCTGTACGCTGATAGCATTGGGCTGTCTTTGCCAGCCTCGGTATTGGGTTCCTTTATAGGCAATGTGGAAGAAATATCTCATTCATTATATTTTACCACTAAGTGGTATTTTTTTTATAAAACTTCTTTAAAACTGTAAGATAAGGATTAGTTTTGTGGTATGATAGAGGCTGTAATTTTTGATATGGATGGTTTGCTGATCGACTCCGAACCTCACTGGCACAAGGCACAGCAAACTGTGTTCCCTACAGTAGGCATTGATCTTACGATTGCTGATTGTCAGGAAACTACCGGAATAAGAATTGACAATGTGGTTAGTCTTCGGTACCAGCAAAAGCCCTGGACCGGTAAGACTTTGAAAGAAGTAGAGGACGCTATTGTGGATGAGTTGGTAAGACTCATGCAGGAGAGCCTTGTCCCTAAAGAAGGTATAAGTGAAATACTGGATTTTTTTGCAGAGCGAAATATTCCGACAGCACTTGCCTCTTCTTCTTCTTTTCGCATTATCAATGCAGCCTTATCTTGTATTGGCATTAAGGACAGATTTGTGGAAATACATTCAGCCGATATTGAAAAATATGCAAAACCCCATCCGGCAGTATACATAAATACTGCTGAAAGGTTGGGCCTTCATCCGCAAAATTGTCTGGCTTTTGAGGATTCTTTGCCCGGTGTTATTGCTGCTAAAGCTGCTCAGATGAAAGTCGTTGCCATACCTGAGGTAAAACGCCCCGGTTTTGCCCTTGCAGATAGGCAACTGTCTTCCTTATTAGAGTTTTCTGAGGATATGTGGAAAGAGCTTAATGGACTCTAAAATATTAGCTTCTCTCCGGACGAAGTTTACGAACTTCTGCTCCTGTTTTCCACATCTCTGACTCACGTATCTCTTTCAATTCTTCTTCCAGTTTTTCCCGATAATCAGCCTGTTCGTTAGCTTTAATAACGATCTCCGCTTCTTTTCCACTAGACACACTGTTGTATAGGTCTTCAAAGACTGGTGTTACTGCTTCACGGAATTTATGGCGCCAATCAAGTGCTCCACGTTGGGCAGTAGTTGAAGTATTTGCATACATCCAGTCCATACCATTTTCTGCCACTAATGGCATCAAACTCTGTGTCAATTCTTCTACTGTTTCATTAAAAGCTTCAGAAGGTGAATGACCATGCTTTCGCAAAATGTTGTATTGAGCTTCAAAAACTCCAGCCAAAGCTCCCATCAGAATACCACGTTCACCAGTCAGATCAGAATATACTTCTTTTTTGAAATCTGTTTCAAACAAATAGCCCGAACCAACTCCGATACCCAAAGCTACTACACGCTCATGAGCCCGACCAGTAGCATCCTGATATATAGCATAACTGGAGTTCAAACCCTTGCCCGCCACAAACATTCTGCGCAGAGAAGTACCAGAACCTTTTGGTGCTATCAGAATAACATCTACGTCTTTAGGCGGAATAATACCCGTTTTTTCATTATAGGTAATCCCAAATCCATGAGAAAAATATAATGCCTTCCCAGCAGTCAGGTGTTTTTTAATTGTACTCCATTGAGCAATTTGCCCGGCATCAGAGAGCAAATACTGAATAATTGTTGCTTTTTCTGCTGCTTCTTCTATACCGAA
>JAHDFX010000182.1:2470-12790 GCA_020627965.1 Saprospiraceae bacterium
ATCTTTGCCATGATTTTGTTATTAGTTATTGGTGATTCATGATTGATTAAGAATTGAGGTATTATCTTTTAATCCTTGTCTAATTTCCAGCCGCTGCTTCCAGCTCTGCCAGATATTCTTGCAGTTCCTTCATAGGTTTGGTAACCGCTACCCTGCCCGAACGGACAAATTCAAGTATTTTGAAAGGCTCCAGTTCTTTATACAAAGCCTTGATCTCTTCAGGATAACCCGTTTTTTCTATTACTGTAAAATTGGGTTCGGCTGCCAACATTCGAGCGCCATGCTGCCGGACTATCTTTTCTGCCAGTCCGCCATGAACGATAACGCCGGAAGGTATTTTATACAGAGCGATTTCCTGATGTACCACATTTGTATCATCATGATAAAAAGCTTTATGTACTTCAATTTGCTTCTCTAATGCCCGAACTAATTTCTGGACTTCATGTTCTTCCAGATTCACGACTATCGTGTAACGGTGTATGCCCGGAACTTCACTTTCAGATACTGTCAAGCTCTCAATATTGATGTGCCTTCTGGTAAATCCGGTGGTGACCCGATGCAGCAGACCAGCTTTATTTTCAGTAAACACAGATAATGTGTATGTTTTTTTCATATCTTAAATAATTTTTAATCCTTGACTAATTAAGCGTATTAACAATTACTCCAATCGAATTTCTCCAACTCCGGCACCAGAAGGGATCATTGGAAATACATTATTTTCTTTGCCTACAAGTACTTCCAGAAAGTAAGCTCCCTCATGATCCATCATTTCCTTCAGCGCATTTCCCAGTTCGGCTCTTTCTCCAACTTGTTTGGTCGTAATACCATAGGCTTGTGCTAATAATTGAAAATCAGGATTAACCATTTCTGTAGCGGAATAGCGTTTATCAAAAAATAGTTGTTGCCATTGACGTACCATGCCCAGAAATTCATTATTGAGCAGAAGTATTTTGACATTTACACCTGTTTGCAGGATCACTCCCAATTCCTGAATGGTCATCTGTATGCCTCCATCTCCTACTACAGCAATGACATCTCTTTCCGGAGCACCCATTTTTGCTCCTATTGCAGCAGGTATACAGAAGCCCATTGTTCCCAAACCACCAGAGGTAATATTGCTCTTAGTTTTATTAAAATGTGCATAACGACAGGCGATCATTTGATGCTGCCCGACATCTGTGACTATAATGGCATCTCCATTGGTTAAGTCATTCAAATTACGAATAACCTCTCCCATTGTCAGCTCTTCGCTTGTAGGTTGTGTTTCCGGTTGAATGACTTTATCATATTCAAGCTGGTCATATTCCTTAAATCGCTGATGCCAGGCTTCATGATTATTTTCATTGACAAGTGGTAATAAAGCCTGTAATGTTTCTTTAGCATCGCCTAATACTGCGACCTCAGTTTTCACGTTTTTATCAATTTCTGCCGGGTCTATTTCAATATGAATAACTTTAGCTTGTTTGGCGTATTTATCCAGATTACCAGTTACCCGGTCGTCAAAGCGCATGCCTATAGCAATGAGGACATCACATTCATTCGTCATCATATTAGGTCCATAATTACCATGCATACCCAACATTCCTACATTTAGCGGATGATCTGTAGGCATAGCAGACAAGCCCATGATCGTCCAGGCAGCAGGGATACCCGTTTTTTCTACCAATTGTTTTAATTCTTCTTCTGCACCAGATAATATGATGCCTTGTCCGTATAGGATATAAGGTCTTTTGGCATTATTGATGAGTTCGGCAGCAGCTTTTACTTTTTCTGTTTTTACCGGAGGACGGGGTACATAACTACCTACTTTTGTGCATTTCTCGTATTTAAAATCTAATTCCTCGAACTGAGCATTTTTAGTAATGTCAATAACTACAGGACCAGGTCTGCCTGAACGGGCAATGAAAAAAGCTTTCGCAAAAATTTCAGGAATTTCAGCCGCATCCGTAATCTGATAATTCCATTTGGTTACTGGCATCGTAATTCCAATAACATCAGTTTCCTGAAATGCATCAGAACCAATAAATTGCTTCGGTACTTGTCCTGTAATACACACAATCGGCGTAGAATCGATCATAGCATCTGCAATGCCAGTCACCAGATTAGTTGCTCCCGGCCCAGATGTAGCAATACATACCCCAACCTTGCCACTGGCACGCGCATAGCCCTGAGCTGCATGTGTGGCTCCTTCTTCATGACGGACCAATACATGATTGAGCTTATCTTTGTATTTATACAATTCATCGTATACTGGCATGATAGCTCCGCCAGGATAGCCAAACATCAAATCAATGCCTTCTGCGAGCAGGCTTTTTACAACGGCTTCTGCACCAGTCATGCGTTCTGTAGAGGCGGCTTCCGCCGAAGTCTTTGGTTTTGTCAATGTATCCATGATTAAGAGTATTGAGTGATTGAGATATTTTTAAATTTATTTAGAATTTATCTGTTACACAACCTGTAGAGGCTGATGAAACGGTTTTAGCATATTTGTACAAAACGCCCCGTCTTGCTCTTAGTTTGGGCGCTATCCAGGCTTTCTGCCGGGCTTCAATTTCCTGTTCAGTTAAATCAGCATTAATTGTATTCGTTTCTGCATCAATGGTAATAACATCTCCGTCTTCCAATAAAGCGATCAAGCCTCCTTCCTGAGCTTCCGGTGTTATGTGTCCGACCACAAAACCATGTGTTCCGCCTGAAAAACGACCATCGGTGATCAAGGCAACTTCTTTCCCTAATCCTGCTCCCATAATGGCTGCCGTAGGTTTGAGCATTTCCGGCATGCCTGGTCCTCCTTTGGGACCTTCGTATCGGATAACAATAACGTCGCCTTTTTTTACTTTGCCTTCGGCAATACCTTCGTTAGCTTCAAATTCACTGTTAAATACTTTTGCTGTTCCTGTGAATTTCAGACCTTCTTTACCTGTTATTTTAGCTACTGAGCCTTCTTCAGCCAAATTGCCGTAAAGGATACGAATATGCCCTGTAGATTTGATAGGCTGATCTAAAGGTTTTAATACGTCTTGTCCGGAAGAAAGTTCGGGTACATTTTCTAAATTTTGCGCCAGCGTTTTTCCCGTAACGGTCATACAGTCTCCATGCAGATAATCAGCATTTAATAAATATTTTAAGACTTCTGGTGTTCCTCCTATTCGATGTACATCCTCCATGGCATAGCGTCCACTTGGTTTTAAATCTGCCAGGAATGGTGTTTTATCGCTAATGCGTTGAAAATCATCCAGTCCAAAGTCAATGCCTGCCGCATCAGCTATTGCCAGAAAATGCAGGACAGCATTGGTGGAACCTCCGAGTACCGTAACTAGCGTAATCGCATTTTCAAGAGATTTTTTAGTAATGACATCGGAAGGTTTCAGGTCTAATCTCAATAATTCGACTACTGCTTTTCCAGCGGCTTCCGATTCTTTTATTTTATCAACACCAATAGCAGGATTAGACGAATTATAGGGCAAGGCCATTCCTAAAGCTTCAATAGCTGATGCCATTGTATTTGCAGTATACATACCACCACAGGCACCAGCCCCCGGGCAAGCTTTTTCAATCACATTTTTAAAATGCTCTTCGTTGATCTTTCCGGCTACTTTTTCTCCCCAGGCTTCAAAGGCAGAAACAATGTCTAGCTTTTTGCCCTGATATTCGCCAGATGCAATTGTTCCTCCATATACTAGTACAGATGGACGATTGAGCCGTATCATTCCCATTAAAGCTCCTGGCATGTTTTTATCACATCCCACTACCGTGACAAGTCCGTCATAGCTCATTCCGCCGACTACTGTTTCCATGGAGTCCGCTATAATATCTCTTGAGGGTAAAGAAAAACGCATTCCCTTAGTCCCCATGGAGATACCATCGCTTACTCCTATAGTATTGAAAATCAGTCCAATTGCCTCTGCATTATTCACTCCTTCCTTTACGTGTAAGGCTAGTTCGTTGAGATGCATATTGCAGGGGTTTCCTTCATAGCCTGTACTGCCAATACCTATTAGTGGCTTTTTCAAGTCTTCTCTACTCAAACCAATGGCATGCAGCATAGCCTGCGCAGCCGGTTGTGAAGGGTTTTGTGTAATTGCTTTGCTGTATTTATTTAATTCCATTCGTTGATTCGTTATTCGTTGATTCGTTATTAAAAAACAAAAGCCCTGCTCAGTGGTGAGCAAGGCTTTTATTTTTTTCAATATAAACATACGCTCACCGCAATAATGGAGGAATAATCACCACTACCACATTAATTACCATAATGTTATTTGATACCAAACGCATAATCTATAACTTAAAAAGCCATCCTTACTGGATGGCTTTTAATTTTGTATATATCTTAATTCATACCATCCTGATTACATTTTATCGGCGACAATAATAATGTTGACTACAGATGATATAGTAATTACTCGTTGCATTATATATGCAAGATGAAATTATTTTTGCTGCTAAACAAGTTTTTATTATGAATTTTCCAGATTCATTCAATTTAGTAGCCGTTCATCAGCAGAATATGGCTTTTGTCAGTATTTCATGGAAGCTTGTTTTAACTCGCATGTCGCCCAATCCGAGCTACCAAAATTTTACCTTTTTTGAAATCATTTATTGGATGGTGAAAATATATTCTATTTCCTTTCGCTTCATAGCTAGGGTTTGAGTATTCAAAGTACTGATAGAATTTAGTATGGAGATCGCAATACAGTTTTCTAGTTCCTCCGTTTTCAGTAAATTTAAAATTAAGTTCTTCTATTCCATTACTGTCTCTCGAAGCCCCGATTTTTACTTCATGCGAGCGATAATAGTCTTCTAACTCATCGCAAGCTCCATCTCCACTCATACCTGGTTCTATAAATTTATCAAAAAACACATCATTCAGTGCAGATAAATGATGTATAATGGTTTTCATAATTTTCGTATGGCTTTCATGCAAACCATTTAGTCCAGCAGGAATGGACAATTCATTAAAATAAAGATTAGGAAAATACGGTGTTAGCTTTTTGCAAAATTCGTTTCTATCTGGTGGGTAAATGCACAAAAAGTACCTGTGAAATTGAAACCAGTCGTTTTTACTATACACACAATACTCTGAAGGTATATCTGAAATGTGATGCAAACAAAGCAGACCATTAATCAAATTTTTATCATGTTCAACAAGTAATTCTATGATTTCATCATTTTCCAATGTTGTATCTTGTGCATGATCGATGATAGTTTGTAAATAGAATTGAAAGTCACGACCTATTACAGATGCCAGTGACGGATTATGACAAATATCTGATACAGAATAATTTTTGAAGCAAATTTCTCCATAAATAGAAGAATGGCGAAAAATTCTTTCGTTTTTTTGCTTTCTGATAAATTCACAATCTTCACTGAACTGTTCTATTTTTATTTGCAGCTCAATCAGTGATAAGCTTTCTGGTTTTCTGAAAGAAAGATTATTGAGATAGAAATCAAATTGGGTCATTGCCTGTTTGCTTTTCGGAGTTTAAATATGGTGGCTATATCTTCCTGTTGCTGATCAAAGAATCCAACGGGCCATTTTTCAAGATCAGCATTTTCGTTAAGCTGAATTGAATCTATATTTGGCTGATCTACACCTTCTACTTTACTAAAGAAGTTAATCATTACATCTTGATGAGCTATTTGTCTTTTTAAACTAGCTAGTCTTATTCCGTTGATTACATGCTCACTGTGTGTTTCTATAATTACCTGAACACCAGAGCTAGCAACTCTAGTCAGAAACTCTCCTATTCTTGATTGACCAGAAGGATGGAGATGAGCTTCAGGGTTTTCTACAATTAACATCTCTCCTTGTTTTGCGATTAAACCACTAACAATAATAGGTAAAACATATGAAATACCAAATCCGACATTATAAGGAGAGTTATCATTATAAAACACGTAAGATTGATTAACTTCACTTATTCTTTTCGGACTTACATCTATACCAGGAATAAGATAATTCATCCACAAATCAACTTGATTTCTCAATTTAGGATTAGTACTTTTAGGGAAAGATTTTTCAGTTGCAACATTATAATCAGGTTTTTCTACGGCTTCAGAACTCAATACAGCTACAGTGTTTTCTCCTTGCCATCCTACATTCCTATCTCTTATACCAATTTCATAGAGTGGACGTGGGCCTAACCTTTCTGCATGGAGATAATGGAAATTATTGCTAGTAATTGGAATTAGAACATCAGAATATCTCCTCTCTCTAATCGAGGGTTTAAGGAAGACTTCAGGTTTTCCAATATCAATATTCCAACTCTGTCCGTAATTTTGCCCATTCCAAGAATAGTCGATAATAATTTCATCAGAATCACTTCTTTTTGAGAGTACCTGCGTAGAATTCCCCAAATTAAGCAGGAAATTACCATTTAGCGGTATGCTCGGTCCTAGTTCCAAATTGCTTCTTATAAGCAGAAGAGCTTGAATAACTGAAGATTTACCAACTGAATTCCCCCCTGCAAGGACAGTAAGCATAGATAAGGGGATTCTTGCATTAATAAAGCATTTAAAACCCTTGATTTCAAGTTTGTTCATATTTATTTAAGGTTTTCCTCTATAAGTTTTTGAGTTGTCTGAAAAGCTAGTGAAAGCGGAGCTCTATCATTAGTTCTATAACTAATAGCATCATAGTAATCTTCATCTAATTTCAATTCATTTGCTAGAGGATGAATAAGTTTTTTTCGTTTAAAATTTGACTTAATCAGGTTATGATCTATCTTAGACAATAAGACAGACCATGTCGTAAACAGTGATTTATTGATCAGTTGTCTTCTTGCTCCCTTTTTTAGATGTTCTGGCAAGCATTTTCTAAAGGCGAATTCTCCAAAAAGATGGTAACAGTTTTTCATTGAATTTATAAAATCATGTATAACAATCTCCTGATTCAAGGAATTACCACTATTAAGTAATACAATACTTTGATCAAGATATTCTGTCATATTACCTCTATATTCCCAAGATGCAGAGCCTTTCTCATAGAAATGGTAAAAAGCAATAAATCGAAGAACTAATTCTTGTGCCTGCATCCTTGTAGTTCGAACACTATTATCAGTCGCTTTTTTAAATTCTTCTGAATTCGCAAGTATATTAATTAGTTCTCTTGTCTTTTTCTCTGCAAGGCAATTCCTTATCTCTTGATTATTCAGCGGTTTCCCTCCCGTATTAACACGTCTAAAAACATCAAACTTCACCTTAGATGGCGATGATGCCTCAATGATATTGACGTTTAATTGTGTAAGCTTTATAGCTTTCAGAAACTCACTATCTATTCCTTTATAATCTTGACTGTTTTCAAAACATCGACCTTCCTGTTCTATCAAATATTCAAGGTTTTTAAGTACAAATCTATTACTTAAAAAGTCAGTAATCGTGGTTAGGCGTTGTAATCCATCTACAACCTGATATTTACCTTTCCCTGTCTCTGACAAATAAAATGCAGGAATAGGGATTCTAAGCATCAGGCTTTCAATCAATCTAGAGCGTCTTCGTCTATCCCAGACAAAATTTCTCTGAAAGTCAGGATTTAACTCTATATCACCATAATCCTTTATTAATGAATATACATGTGGTAAAGACCAACGTTCACTTCTAATACTAATTTTTTTAGGATCATAGGGTTGCATTTCTTCATCACTGTGCCCCTCATCACTTATATCTATTCCAGACTGATGTTTTTCAAACTCTTGGCGTAAGAACTCATTAATTAAATCAATAAGCGTTTCTCCTTCTGTCTTTAATCCCTGAGGTTTTTGAGTAATTTCAGAAAAAGTAAATCCTTCATCTTTGAAACTTAACTTAAGTTGTTCTTTTGAGTCTCCATTAGAAACCATGTGCCACTCACGAGAATAGTCAGATAATTCTCTAATTTCTTCAGTCTTAAATTCTATACCTAAAATCTTATCTGATACTTTTATATCAAGAAACATATGATTATCATTTTTACAAAAGTAATACTTTTTGACATGAAAATAAACAACACATCTATCCTTAAAGAACCTAAAGCTAAAAAAGGGACAACATCCGAAGATATTGCCCCTTAGTAATATATTATAGGTTGTTATTATTTTCTAACAACTTTTTCAACGGACTGTTGAGTTCCGTTATCCAGTACGATGAAGTACATCGCTGAAGCGAAACGAGATAGATCAACTGTTCTTGTGTTTAGTCCTAATTGAGGAGTCATTACTTCCTCCCAAATAGTACGACCAAGAACGTCGAGTACCTTAAGTCTCACGTCATCTCTGTCATTTACTTCAAACGTAACAATTACCTCGTCGTCTGTTGGATTTGGATAAACGTCTACTACGCCGAATCCGTCTCCAAGACATTCTATTGTTTCTACTCTCGACAATTCAGTCACACCATCAAGTTCTACTATGCGTAAGCGGTAGTAGTAACGTGCCAGTACGGCTGTTTCGTCTTTGTATGAATAAGTCTGTGTAGTGGTTGAGAAACCTACTGCTGGAACTTCACCAATTCCTACATAGTCAATTCCGTTCGTAGAACGCTCTATCACAAAGTGAGAGATATTAGACTCTGTATTCGTTGTCCAAGTCAACAAGTAGTCGCCATCTGCACAATCACCAACATATGAAGTCAGTTCAAGTGGCAGTTGAGGACAGTTAACCGGGAAGCTCGCAGTACAACCTGCCTGATCCATCACAATCACATCATACGAACCTACTGCTGTGATTACAGCCTGATTGCTTGTTGTGAAAGTAACACCGTTGTCATAAGAATACATCAAGCTACCACCGTTTGGTGATGTTGCTGTAACTACAACCAAGGCAGCCCCGTCGAATTGTGGTTCACATGTTCCACTACCTGTAATAGCATCTGGTTCTCCAACCTGTGCCTGTACATTCATTGTACAACCATTCGCATCAGTTACATCAACTGTATAGATTCCAGCAGGCACGCCTATCAGATCTTCGGTTGTTGCTCCTGTATTCCACAAGTAAGAATATGGAGGTGTTCCACCTGCTGTAATCACATCTATGACACCATCAAGACCACCATTACAACTTGCATCGCTTGGTATTGCGAAGGCTGTCATACGTGGAGGTTCAGTGATATCCAGAGAAGCAGCAGCAGAACAACCATTGGCATCCGTTACGAGTACATTATAAGTACCAGCTCCCAAGCCGCCGATGTCTTCTGAAGTATCACCAGTGTTCCATGCATATGAATATGGTGGTGTTCCGCCAGATACAGATAAATCCATATCTCCGTCCATATCACCATTACATAGCAGGTTATCTGATGTAAGTCCAGCTACTAATTCTGCAGGTTCAGTAACGTCTATTGTAGCTATATTTACTGTACAGCCATTCACATCTGTTACCGTAACTGAGTAAGTACCAGCAGCTATGTTAGCAATATCTTCTGTCGTTTCGCCATTACTCCAGTTATAAGAGTAAGGAGCTGTTCCTCCAGAAATTGCTATATCTATACTACCGTTTGCTTCTCCATTACATTCTACGGCTACTGGTGTAACCCCATCTACAATAGGTCCACCAAGATCATTCAGGCTGAATGATGTCTCAATAGAACAACCATTCGCATCAAGGATCGTTGCTGTATAGTTACCCGCAGGTAAGCCAGCAAATGTACCTGTTCCGTTACTATCTCCATTATCCAATGTATAGGTAAAAGGTGCTGTACCTGTTGCCATTGTGATCGAAACGCCACCATCTGCGTTGCCACAGTTTGGATCTGTTGTCGATACACCGGCTACTGTGATATCTACATCTTCATTAACTACAGCGCTTGTCTGAGTTGTACAACCGTTAGCATCTGTAATGAATACGTTGTAAGTACCACCACCAACACCATTCAGGTCTTCAGTAGTTGCAGTCGTTGTCCATACATAAGAGTAAGGTGCTGTACCGCCTGTGACTGTAAGGTCAACAATACCATCATTTGCACCTGGACAGCTTGCATCGATAACTGCTGTAGAAGCAGCTAGTGCATCTGGCTCTGTCAAGTCGATGTTGGCAGAAGTAACACAACCATTTGCATCAACGATCAGCACTCCATAATTACCCGCAGGCAAGTTATTGATGTCCTGAGTTGTAGCGCCTGTATTCCAGCTATAGCTATAAGGAGGTGTTCCGCCGAATACCGTCAGATCAATATCTCCATTGCTATCTCCATTACACAGAATGTTGTCACCTGTTATTGTTGTACTTAATGCTGCATTTGGTCCGCTTACTGTCGCCATAAGTGCTGCTGTACATCCATTCTGATCGGTGATCGTCACGGAGTAAGTTCCAACGCCAAGACCAGCTATGTCTTCTACGTCATCATTAT
>JAHDFX010000183.1 GCA_020627965.1 Saprospiraceae bacterium
TCAGTTTTTTTACTAATTTAAGTAATTTTGCTGACACACTTTTTTGAACACTCCCAAGTGTCGCTTAGTTACGTCCAGGCACTTAACTCAATATATTTAATCACCAAATTTCATCACACCTCTCTCAGCGAACGATCTCTCCTCTCGCAGCGCAGCGGTCTCATGCTCAAAGCGTATTATACTGCTTCACTGTATTCCTGCCCAATTGATACATATGTACCTCATCCGGTCCATCTGCCAGGCGGATAATTCGTCCATACACCCACATTTGTGCAAGCGGTGTATCCTGACAAACACCCATGCCGCCATGTGCTTGTATGGCTCGGTCAACAACATTGCAAGTCATTTGTGGACAAACTATTTTTATCATGGCAATGAGGTCTTTAGCACCTTTTACGCCAAAGCGGTCTATTTTGTCTGCTGCGGCTAAAGTTAGCAAACGGGCTTGCTCTATATCACATCTGGATTGGGCAATATCTTGACGAATACTGCTGAAATCCGAGATTTTTTTGCCGAAGGCAACACGTTGATTAACTCGTTTGCACATCAGCTCTAATGCACGTTGGGCGGCACCGATCAATCGCATGCAATGATGAATACGACCAGGACCAAGTCGTCCCTGAGCAATTTCAAAACCTCTGCCCGGACCGAGTATAATATTTTCTTTAGGTACACGAACATCTTTCAATTCTATTTCAGCATGCCCTTCCGGGGAGTCTACATTGCCAAAGACCTTAAGAGGGCGAATAACTTTTACGCCTGGCGTATCTGCCGGAACTAATACCATACTTTGCTGCGTATAACGGTCAGCATTTGGGTCTGTTTTACCCATGACGATGTAAATCTTACAATGCGGATTCATGGCACCGGATGACCACCATTTTCTCCCATTAATCACATATTCATCGCCCTCTTCCACAATAGAGGTTTCGATATTAGTGGCATCAGAAGAAGCTACTGCTGGTTCTGTCATTAGAAAAGCAGAGCGAATTTTACCTTGCATCAAAGGTGTTAACCAACGTTCCTGCTGTTCTGGCGAACCGTATTTGGCGAGCACTTCCATATTACCTGTATCGGGAGCAGAGCAGTTGAACACCTCAGATGACCAGGGTACTCGTCCCATCAATTCAGCTAGTGAAGCGTATTCCAGATTGGTCAATCCGGGACTGAGATGCCCATAATTCTTGGGTAGGAACAAGTTCCAGAGTCCTGCTGCCTGTGCTTTTTCTTTCAGGCTTTCCAGCTCCGGGAAATTCTGCCATAGATGCTGTTCATTAAACTCCTGATAAGCTTTTTCCTGTGGATAAATGTGCTTATCCATGAAATCAGCCACCTGGGTTTGCAAGTTTTTGGAACGTTGAGTATATTCGAAATCCATAATTTCTAATTAAAAATCTAAAAAAGAAAAATGTCATTCTGAATTTATTTCAGAATCTCTGTGAGCATTAAAGAGAGCCTTTTATACAAAGGCTATTGACTAAAAATTGTGCTAAACCAGACTAGTCCCAATAGCTATCATGGAGAAACAAGTTCGGAATGACATTTATGCTCTGGAATTTGTATTTTCAATTTTTGTGATTTACCAGCTTACCATTCAACTACAATTTTACCAAAATGTTGACCAGTTTCCTGATAACGGAAAGCATCTGCTAATTCTCCAAAACCAAAACTTTTATCAATTATTGGACGAAGTTCGCTAACATTAAGCGCATTGACCATTGCCTGTTGCATAACCCGACTACCAACGGCAAGCCCGGACATGGTCAGGTGTTTGAAAAACAGTTTTGGGAAAGTGATCTCTCCTTTTCTGCCGTTGCCTAAAATACCAATAGAGGCTATATGTCCGCCTATAGCAGCAGCTTCTATAGATTGTTTCATTGTGGAACCACCACCAACATCCAATACATGGTCTACACCACCAGTATGTTTAAATATTGTTTTGCCCCAGCGCTCGTCTTCTTTATAATTGACGACCATTTCTGCTCCCATTTCTTTTAATCTTTCCGCTTTCTCATTAGAAGATGTAGTTGCATACACTCTTGCGCCAGCTGCTTTAGCTAATTGCAAAGCAAAAATAGACATACCGCCTGTTCCTTCTATTAATACCTTTTCACCAGGCTGTAAATTTCCCTCTACCATAAGCGCACGCCAGGCAGTAAGCGCAGCGCAGGGTAGGGTAGCAGCTTCTGCATAACTATAACCATCTGGCATTTTAGTAACTGCTGTTTCGGGCAGACAAGACATTTCTGTTATGTACCCGTCCACGGTTTCACCTGAAACACCAATAGTTTTCCTAAGGCTTGGCTTACCCTCTATCCAATTGGGAAAGAACATAGCCATGACTCTGTCGCCTGTTTTAAATTCTGTAACATCCGGGCCAATCGCTGAAACTATACCAGCTCCATCCGACATAGGAATTCTGCCTTCCGGGACAGGAATTGCGCCGATGGCGACTAGATAATCATGATAATTTAATGATGTAGCATGCCACTCAACAACAATTTCACCCTTACGGGGAACAGGGTTTTCCCGTTCTGTTGTTTTTAGATGATCTAGTCCGCCAGGGTATACTTCTATCGCTTTCATACTATAGATATTTATCTTGTAAATATTGTAAATAATCAACTAAATCCGTCATGCTTTGTCTATTTTATTTATAAATTGCCATAAAAATTAAAAGAATGAGTAAGCGAGAAAAATTATTAGAAAGTTTCAATTTAAAGCTACCTGTGGTGGCTTCGCCAATGTTTATTGTTTCACAACAAGCTTTGGTCTTGGCAGCTTGTAAAAATGGTATTATTGGAACATTTCCTGCCTTAAATAACCGAACGACTGAAGGTTTTGAGCAATGGTTGGTCGATATTAAAAAAGAAATTGCCGATCATGAGGAAGCGAATCATATAAAACTACCACCTTATGGAGTGAATCTCATCGTTCATAAGACGAATCCCCGTGTACAGGCTGATCTGGAGGTTTGTGTTCGTCAGAAAGTCCCCATTATTATCACCTCATTGGGCGCAGCCAGAGAAGTGATCGATGCTGTACATAGTTATGGAGGACTGGTCTTTCATGATGTAACGAATACTTATCATGCCCAAAAAGCTATTGATGCAGGAGTAGATGGTTTGATATTGGTTTGTGCAGGAGCAGGTGGTCATGCTGGCACATTAAACCCGATTCCGTTTGTTGCAGAAATACGTTCTATGTTCGACGGATTGATCCTGCTGGGTGGAACCTTGAGTAATGGACAGGATGTCGCTACAGCTATGCAGATGGGGGCTGATTTGGCTTATATGGGAACACGTTTTATCAATACCACAGAGGCTGTTGCTACCGATGCTTATAAGCAGATGATTATGGAGGCTGGGACAGCAGATATTATTTACACTGCATCCGTCTCTGGTGTACCAGGAAGTTATCTCCGGGAAAGTCTGGAAGCTATAGGTATTACGAAGGAGCTTTGGGAAAATAAGGCAAAAGTTGATTTTGGTAAAATACTGGATACAGAGATCAAAGCCTGGAAAAATATATGGTCTGCCGGACAAGGTGTAGCAACGATAGATGATGTGTTGTCAGTAGAAGAACTGGTAAGTCAGTTACATCAGGACTTTTTGGCGGCTATAAAACGTCAGGCAGAATTAGTAGAGCTTTACTAAAATAAAAGAATACCGACTTTAAAGTGAATGGAAAAACCGATGCCGCCTGTACTGGAAGCATTACCGTCGGCATCTACCTGATTGCGCCAGGAACCCAGACTATATATATTTGGGCCATGACTAGTTGCAAAATTATCTATAAGATTATTATAGGAAGAATTAGCATTATCAGCTTTGTCGAGAAGAAGAGATGCCGCAGAGATAGCGATATCAAAATCAAGTAATAAGAAACCATACACCACTTCCTGATAACCTATTCCAAGATCAAATTGCCTACTGGGAATATTTTCAAGTTTGTAACCTCTAAGTTCATCGTTTTCGGGTGATATAGGGTCTTGGATATATTCATTTCCAAATATGGTAGCCCTACCAATGGCATATTTACCAAAAACATAAGAACCTGTAGGAGCAGGGAGGGCGTTATTAATAAAATATTGAACAGTAATACCAGCTTGAGAATCTCTTATCCGTGCTTTTACAGCAGGATAATCACCGTATTGCTGTCGGTAATCTTCCAGTCTTTGAGTGTATTGTTGTCCCGTAAGGGTAAAATCGACACCAAGAACTAAATTACGAAGTAAAACATATTCTAAACCTGTTTGTACACCTCTTTCTGTAATCGGAGAGATAATATCTGTTTTAAACATCATACGCTTTCCCTGATAGCCAGTGGTTTGCCCTTGCAAGCCGAGGGCAATAATCATGCTTAGTACAAGGGGAGCTATGTGTTTAATTGTTTTCATTTTATTCGTATTGTTGAGGCAATTCATGAATTGTCTCAACCTCATGAATTGTCTTTAAGTCGTCCCATACATCAAATCTTCAAATATGGCTTCATCTTCTTCTTTAATATTAGCAAAGGTACTCCAGTTGACTGTTTTCTCCAGATTATAACCAACCAGCTTGTTATGATAGTAAAATAATAACTCCATATCTTCAGAGTGAAAGTTTTTGTGTTTATGTAGCTTCAAAGGACCTTTAGGATGAAAAACGCCCAGGTTTTGAAGACCATTTTCTATAAGCACATCTACTTCCCCACGAATTTTACTGGATAGTTTTAGCTTATCCTGATCTGCCATCTTTAGCAACTTGTTTTTTAGTTGAGCAATTGCATCGTGGAATTGCTGATAGGGAATATATCGGTCTTCATTAGGTAGGCGAAGTAGTCCATATAGATCCAGCCGAGGGTTGCGGGCTTTCAGAATATTGAAAGCGGTAAAAGCTACTACATGACTGGATAAAACGATATTTTCACGATGATAACGGTCTACAATTATATCTGCCAGTCGGCGGGTGTATTCCTGGTCACGTTGTAAATCGACTGTCAATTCACCATTAGATGTAAAGTAGCCTTTCAGGTCAATAATATTTCCTTTTTGGTCAAGGCTATTGCCCTCTTTATCGACAAAATTTCCCATAACATCTAATGGACGCCCGAAGGATAACTGTATTTCGGAACTTACAGAGAAGAGACGCCACATGAACCTGACCATTTTCCAGAACGTTAGTCGGTCACCACTTGACATGTATAACTCCTTACCTGTGCGTTTGAGGTGGTCAGAAATTAAACTCTTGGCTTCCAGCACAAAATTGTAACCAATGACAAGTGGAATGATGAATATTTTATCGTCTTTGCCATTCATGAAATGGCTGCGTTGGGCTTCGGTTACTGTGCCTAATAGCCCCATTTTTAGTTTCTTTTCAAGCATACCTGAGCGTTCTCTTGTACCGCCAGGAAAAAATAAAGTATGTGTTCCGTGTTGGATAGATAAGGTAGAAAAGGTCTTTAAAGTTTCCAGGTAAATAGGGTTTTTCTTGCGTCTGTCCACTTTGTAGGCCCCTAGTCGATTCATAAATCGAGCAAGGATGGAGTTGTTATACAGGTTGAGTCCGGCGCCATAAGAAACTGGCGCAATTCCCAGGCTATCCATAGCCCAGCCGAGCATAATAGAATCCAAATTGCTGAAATGAGTTGGTACAACTACTAATGTACCTTTGGTCGATAACTTACGCATTAATTCTGTCTCGCCATGTCGTTTGAAACGCTCTTTCAGCATGTACCTGCGTCGGCTATAGATGCGTTTAAAATTACGATTAGCAGCGGTATTTAATAACCTATTGAAAAAAGCAGTCAGAAAACGACGGGCAAAACGGTAAGTTTTTATATTGAAGCCTCCGGCAATTTCCTGAGCATAACGATTGACAATAGTGCGGAGAATTTCCTCATTAGTTACCTCGGCTTGTTCTTTATCCTTGTCTAAAGATTTTTTAACTAGCTTTCTCCGCAATTTATTCCAGAAAGTAATTTCATGAGGAGGATCAACTTTCCAGGGCTCCTGACGGGTTCTTGTCCGTTCCTTATACAAAGTCAGGGCGATTTCTTCACTTAGATTTTTAGAACGTGTATCCAGAATACGCTGAACAGTATATTCTGTTACCTCTTTGACAAACTCCTCCCGATTAGCGTAGAGTTTGTGAATAGGCCACTGTTCATGGTCTTCAATGATATATGGATGGTCTTCATTCATGTCTTATTACTGATCCGATAATTCTTCATTTATTTGTTGGATAAATTCCATCAATTCTTCCCGTCCCATTTTCGCATTGGAGGAAGTGATGAAATACTGAGGCATCTCTTCCCAACGTTCCAATATGGCTTCACGGAAAGCTGCAATACTTTCTTCATTTTCAATGGGTTTCTTTTTGTCTGCTTTCGTAAAAACAAGAACAAAGGGAATCCGCATTTTTCCTAACTGATCCATAAAATCGAGATCATTGGGCTGAGGTTTGTGCCTTATATCTATCAACAAAAAAGTACAGGCTAAGTTATCCCTGAAACGTAGATAATCCCTGATCATACGCTCAAATTCCTTACGTTTTGTCTTAGAAACCCTGGCATAACCATAGCCAGGCAAATCTGCCAGTAACCATTCATTATTAATTAAAAAGAGGTTAATTAACTGCGTCTTTCCGGGAGTTCCTGATACTCTGGCTGCTTTGTTTCTGTTGCATATCATATTGACCAATGAGGACTTACCGACATTAGAGCGACCAATGAAGGCATACTCTGGTCGGGTATCCGCAGGACATTTGCGATACGTTGGAAAACTACCCAGAAAATCAAAATATTTGATGATCATATATTGCAAAATTAATAAAATATTTAAGTCGTCAGATAGCAGACGTCAGGCATCGGGAGTAATATGTCGAAAATAAAACGTTTTAAAACATTAAATTAGTTCGGAGAATCTTCGATTGTAGTAGTTGTATGATCTTCTTGGCTTGTCGGATGTTCGGCTTGAGCTATTGGTGCAGCCTCAACTGGTGATTCATCCTTAAGCTCTGTAATAGTGTCTTCAGGCTCCTGAAAGAAGCGTTGGCTAAAAATAAGCAAAGAAATTGCACCAAGAAAAATAGCAGAATCAGCCACGTTGAAAATAGCACTAAAAAAGAGAAAGTCTTTCCCGCCAACAAAAGGAAACCAAGTGGGAAATGTGCTATCGAACATAGGAAAATATAACATATCAATGACTTGTCCGTGTAGCCAGGCAGTAGGTATATTAGCAAGTGTTTCAGGATCTATATTTCCGTCTAAAAATACGCCATAAAATACACTATCAATAGCATTGCCAATAGCACCGCCCAATATTAAAGCCAGACAAGCAATGAAGCCGGTATGCGCTTTTTGGCGAATTTGCATAGAAAAGAAATAGAGCAAAACGGCAATAGCTGCCAGCCTGAAAAGAGATAAAGCCAATTTGGGAATAATTGTCAAGCCAAAGGCCATGCCTTCATTAAGAATGTAATGGAGGCGAGCCCAGCTAAGACCAAATATTCTGATCTCACCTCTGTAGCCCATGTCCATGTAGTTGTATACCAGTAATTTAGTGACCTGATCGATCAAAATTACCAATAAAACAAGTCCATAATATTTTTTATACTTCACTTAACTAATTTTAATAGCCTACCGTGGCAGTCTGCAAAGATAGAAAATGCTTGATACTTTGTAACTAAAGAATTTGTTAATTGTTCATCAGGACTTTGTCAGAAACATCGTGAATATGATAAAAATATCTGTGTTTTATCGATGAAAATCTGTTTTATCTGTGGTATTTTATTTGAAAAAAGAGAGACTAAAAAATATTGGCAAACGAGAGGAAACTCTTTGGCAGGAAGCTGACGATAATGCAGGATCAAGAAAATCTAAGGGCTATGAGCAGGCTGCTGATGCGCTAAGACAATTGAAAGACTATGCAGTTTATGTGACTAAAGAAACTGAATTTGAAAATAAGCTAATGGAATTTCTTGGAAAACATGGATATGTCGCATTAAAACGGCGATTAAAGAATAATAAGGTTATGTAAGCGAAGAAAGAAGGCTTATCATTTCCCGAGCCGCCTTTTCCCAACTAAAGCCCTGAGCCTGCTTTAGCGAAAGCCTGCTATGTTCATCAAGCAATGTGTTATTACCACATAATTTTAAAAGTAAAGTAGTCAGTTCTTTCGGCTGTTCTGGTTGAAAATATAATGCTGCATCTCCGCCCACTTCTGGCAGACTGGAAACATTAGTTGTAATAACCGGCGCAGCGCAAGACATAGCCTCCAAGACCGGTAAGCCAAAGCCTTCATACAAAGATGGATACACAAAAACCTCCGCCAGGCTATATAAAGCAGGCAATTCAGAACGCTCGGCATAACCTGTCAGGATAATATCATCCCGATAAGGAGAAGCCGCTATAGCTGCCATTAAAGGGGCAATTTTCCAACCTTTTTTACCGACCAAAACCAATTGATGCTGATGCTCGCTCATTTGCCGAAAGGCATGATAAGCCTCTAGTAAAACAGATAAATTCTTACGGGGTTCTAATGTGCCAACATATAATAAATAAGGCGCCCGAATACCATATTTATTCAAAACCTTAATATCCTCAGTAGGCATAAATTTTTTATCCCGACCAAGTAGGATAGAAGTGGATTTGCTTGTCGCAAAAGGAAAACGGGTAATCAGGTCTTTACGGGTATGCTCAGAGACGGTAATGATATGATCTGCCCGACGAAACACCCCAGGCATCAATAAACGATGGAATATCCGACTACTCCAAACATGAAAATCAGGTGATAAAAAAGGAGTAAGATCATGCAAAATAGTGACTCGTTTGATTACTTTAGGCAAATTAAAAGGACCAAAATGGCTGGGCTCTACTACAATATCTACCTTTGCTTTTATCAATGCGCTCGGAATACTTGTAAACAAACGCATACGCTGATGCATAGGGATACCCGCCTTTATCGGGACTATGATTTCTTCAGTATTTGGTATCAGTTCCCCTTCTTTAGCCCTTACAATAATCAATTCATGCTCCGTATTCAATGCAGCTAGGGCACGCAAAATTTCACGAGTGTAGATATGAATCCCCGCATATTGGAGGTCTAGAGCATCAGCTATGAAGGCAATTCGCATAGAAAACTATATTACACTACGTTATATTGGGTGTGGTGGCCTGCCAAAATAGCGCTTCGGGAGCCTGGTACAGTGTACCAGCAGGGCTCGCAGAGGAGTTTGTTTTGGCGTCCCGATAATTATCGGGATAATTTGGTTCGTTTTTTTGTCGAATGAAAAAAATGAACATAACCCAAGTCAGTTGTTCGTAGTCAGCAAGAGGATATTAATAAGTTTTAAATTTACATCGAGTGCAAAGTATCAATAAAAAATAAGAAATTTGCACGCTAAAACTTTCCTTTTGGAATTTTCTATTTTGTAATTTTTCCATTTATGAACTACAAACTGCTAGACGATACTATAGTAGCCATTGCTACACCTCCGGGATTAGGAGCTATTGGAGTGATCCGCTTGTCGGGCAAAGAAGCAATAAACATCTGCGATGTTACATTCAAAGGGAAGAACCTTAAAAAACAGGACAGCCACACCATTCATTTCGGAACCATACGGGATGAGAACGGACAATTAATTGATGAAGTGCTGGTTTCTTTGTTTGTTGGACCTCGTTCTTATACAAAGGAAAATGTAGTCGAAGTTTCCTGTCATGGTTCTCCTTATATCTTGCAACAGATAGTAGAGTTATTCATTCGTATGGGGGCAAGGATGGCGCAACCTGGCGAATTTACCATGCGGGCATTTTTGAATGGACAAATGGACTTATCGCAGGCAGAAGCAGTGGCTGACCTCATTGCAGCAGAATCGGAATCGGCGCATAAGATCGCTATGCAGCAGATGCGAGGAGGCTTTTCAGATGAGATCAGCGCCTTGCGTCAAGAGTTGATCGATTTTGCTGCTTTGATAGAGCTGGAATTGGACTTTAGTCAGGAAGACGTGGAATTTGCGGATCGTACCAAGCTGATAGAATTAGTGCATCGAATCCAAAAATTACTCAAAGGACTGATGAATTCTTTCCAATTGGGTAATGCTATTAAAAACGGAATCAGTACTGTCATTGCTGGTCGACCGAATGCTGGCAAATCTACTTTGCTCAATGCCCTATTGAATGAAGACAGAGCCATTGTCTCCGATATTGCAGGAACTACCCGCGATACCATAGAAGAAGTCTTGAATATTAATGGTGTTCAATTTCGCCTCGTTGATACCGCTGGAATTAGGGAAGCTGGTGATCAAATTGAAGCTATTGGTGTACGAAAAACAATGGAAAAAATCGCTGCTTCAACCTTGTTAATCTATGTCTTTGATGTCATTGAATTATCGCCCGAAGAGGTTTGGAATGATCTGAATAATTTATTAAAAGAAGGTATTCACACCTTAGTCGTAGCGAATAAAATGGACCTGAACCCATATACAAAACCAGAAGACTTTCAAGCTGACAATCTACTGGTCGACAATATCATAACGACCTCAGCCGTCAACAAAATGAATATAGAATATCTCAAAGAAAAGCTATATCAGTCTGTCATTACAGGAGAGGTCAGTTCTGATAGTACGATTGTATCCAATGCCCGTCATTATGCCGCCTTACAAAGTGCTTATACTGCGCTAGATGCTGTGCTGAATGGCTTTGCTGCGCACATTCCCGCCGACCTGATCGCTCTGGATATTCGCCATGCCCTTCAGTATCTTGGTGAGATTACCGGCGATATTGGTGTAGATGATTTGTTGGAATCTATTTTTAGTCGTTTTTGTATTGGAAAGTAACCACCTAAAACAAACCAATACCATACTATCAATAAACCTATCTAAAGTACTGTTTATCAATAAATAAATATTCTTATCCTTATTATTTCTTATCTGTTTATTACGTGTTTGTTTGGATAATATTTGTACCTTTGTTGTACCTCAACGGGCAAGGTACAAACTTTGCCCTTTTTAGGGCGAAATTATGGCACTTAATTACCCTTAAATGCACTTAAAGACGCTTAATGACACTTAAAGGGAGAAATTATGAGTAGTAAAATTAGAGTACAAAGGATTTGCCAGCACTGTAATAATGAATTTACAGCACGTACAACCGTGACCAAGTACTGTTCTGATAATTGCGCTAAGAAAGCGTATAAGGCACGTAAGCGAGCCGAAAAGATAGAGCAGTCCAACAAAGCGACTATACAGGTAAAGCAAAGATCAGTATTAGAAGTACAGAACAAAGAATTTTTAAACGTGGCTGATGTTGCCGTCTTGTTAGGTTGTTCTAAACGTACCGTTTACAGGCTGATTGATAGCGGCACGATCAAAGCCGTTAATTTAGGAGAGCGATTAACTAGGATAATGAAATACGAACTAATTGACCTGATGGAGCAGTCCAAGCCCAAACCAAAAGCAATTGAATATACTATTGAGGACTGTTACAAACTTACTGAAATTAAAGACAGGTACGGTTTAAGTGATAACGGACTGCATAAGATTATCCAACGCAACAATATACCTAAGATCAAAAAAGGATGGTACACCTATGTACCTAAACAGATCATTGACCAAGTACTGCACCAAGTAGTTTAAAATCTCATTAACAACAAACCATAATAGACACATGGCAATTAAAGTAACATTAAGACAAAAGAAGATTAGCAAGGGACGCAAAAGTCTCTATCTTGATTTTTACCCAGCTATCCCAAACCCGAAAACGGGCAAGCCCACACGACGGGAATTTTTAGGAATGTACATTTTTGAAAAACCTAAAAACCCGATGAACAAGAGACATAATAAAGAGACGCTTGCACTTGCCGATAGTATGAGACAGAAACGGGAAAACGCTTTGAATAAGCCCGAAATTTATAACGAGTATGAAAAGGCTTTACTAAAGAAAAAAGAAATTGGTGAACGTTGTTTTGTGGAATATTACAAACAATTAGCCAATAAGCGCAAAGCGTCGAACCATGATAATTGGATAGCTGCATCAAAGTACCTGATTGACTTTACAGACGGACATCTGAAATTTGCCGACCTGAACGAAAAGTTTTTGGAGGACTTTAAAGAATATCTACTGACAGCAAAAAGCAACCGAAGCCAAAAAGTAAACCTTGCCCAAAATTCAGCACTTTCATATTTCAATAAGATCAAAGCTACATTAAAGCAAGCCTATAAAGACGGGCTACTGCAAACCAACTTAAACGCTAAAGTCACAGCGATACAGGCAGCCGATACCAAAAGGGAATTTTTAACTATTGAGGAACTTAACCAACTGGTAAAGACAGCCTGCAATAATCCATTATTAAAACGTGTTGCCTTGTTTTCAGCCTTAACAGGGCTAAGATTTTCAGACATCAAAAAAATGAAATGGTCTGAACTGGAATACATAGAACAGCAAGGGTATTTACTGAAATTTACCCAAAAGAAAACTAAAGGAATTGAGAGTTTACCCATTTCAGAACAGGCGTACAGCTTCACCGATGGAGCAGACAACCCAAAGGATATGCCACAAGATGAACTTGTATTTAAAGGGCTGACCTATTCAGCATATCAAAACAGACATTTGCATCAATGGATAGGTGCAGCCGGGATCACTAAGGAAATTACATTTCATAGCTTTAGACACACCTTTGCCACCCTGCAATTGTTTAAGGGTACAGACATTTACACCGTCTCGAAAATGTTAGGACATAAGAACATAAAGACTACCCAGATTTACGCTAAAGTCGTGAATGAAGCTAAACGGGAAGCAGC
>JAHDFX010000184.1 GCA_020627965.1 Saprospiraceae bacterium
ATGTATGAGCTTTATGTCGATTTACATTTGACTGATAAAAGCAAAAACCAATACTGAGTATTGTACTTTGACAATGTGTATTAAATAAACTTGTCTACTAAAACTTTTATTAATCTATACCGAAATTGTTGCCTGGCTGTGACACCCACCGTCAGGAAAATTTAATAAACTTGCTATGAAAATAAGAAAACGCTATCTGATTCCTGTTTTATTACTATTGGTATTTGTTCTAGGGCCAAGGCAAAAATATCCGGCTTTTAATGCGGATATGACTGAATTAGATGTTGCTTTGGGTGACATTGAAACTTATATAAAAGAAAAAGAAGAGAAAGTAGAAAAACTGAAAAAAGACAATGAAGCACGTGTTATATGGGCGGATTCGGTACGACAAACGGAGTATAGTCTGGTCTATTTGCATGGTTTTTCTGCTAGTCCTAAAGAGGGAGATCCTATACACTACGAGTTTGCTAAACGCTATGGTATGAATTTATATCTGGCTCGTCTTGAGGGGCATGGTATTGACGATAAGGAATCTTTTGCTACAACTAGCCCGGCAGATTGGGTAGCCTCTGCAAAAGAAGCCATTGCCATTGGGAAAAAGCTGGGAGAAAAAGTGATACTTATGTCATGTTCTACTGGGGGAACACTTTCAATTTATCTGGCTGCTCATCATCCTGAAGATGTTCATGCGCAATTTTTATACTCACCTAATATTGATCTTTATGATGGAAAATCCAGGATACTGACTATGCCCTGGGGCTTACCTTTGCTCAGAAAAATGTCGGGTGGGAATTATCGAACTATTCCCAAATTACCCGAAAATAGTAAAAATTACTGGACAGAAACCTATCGCATTGAAGGACTCATTGCCGTAAGAGATTTGGTCAATAAAACAATGAATACCAATGTGTTCAGTAAATTGACTGCGCCATTTTTTGTTGCTTATCATTATAAAAATGAAGAAGAATGTGATAAAATAATATCAACGAAAGCCATCAAAGAATTTTATCAGCAGGCTGGCACTCCAGAAGACAAAAAAGAGCTGGTTGAATTTGAAAAAGGTTCTCATGTTCTGATCTCAAAATTGAGACGGAATGACCTGGAGTTGGTGCGTCGTGAAACTTTTGAGTTTGCCGAGCAGGTTTTAGGGCTTGAGGTTATGGAGGATTAATTATCTTTGTTGTAAGAATTTTTAATTTATGAAATTAAATTTAGATATAGCTGTACCTAGCAGCCCAGAATGGTTGGATGCTGTAATGAGCGATTTTGATAGTTTTCTTCAAGATCATGCTGACTGCGAACGTAAGGCTTCTTCTATGGCAATGAGTTTTGTTGCCAAATACCCCGACAGGGTAGAGATTATTCCTGAATTAATTGATACTGCGGTGGAGGAATTGCAGCATTTTCAGCAGGTATATGCCATGATGGAAGCCAGAGGAATTCGACTGGAACATTCCATTGGTAAGGATATGTATGTGGTCAATATGATGAATTTGTGCCGACACGGTCGTGATGACCGCTTTTTGGATAGACTGCTCCTGGCTTCTGTATTTGAAACCAGAGGTGCAGAGCGCTTCCGCCTTATCGCAGAAGCACAGGAAGATCCTGTATACCACCGTTTTTATAAAACCCTCTGGACTTCAGAGGCTAAACACGGGCACATTTTTGTCAAGATGGCTTTGAATTATTTTGAGAAAGAAGCAGTGTATAATCGCTTAGAATTTTTTATTGAAAAAGAAGGAGAAATTATTCAGGAATTAGAGATCAGGCCGGCGCTACATTGATGCTATTAAAGTCTATTTCTTTTTGACTTTTAAGATTTTTCCTCTCTTGTCGATCCGATAAGTTTTAGAGAACTGGAATTCGGAATACTCGATACTGTTGTTGGTATAGCCATACTTTTTGGGTGATTTTTTCCAGACATTTTGATATTGATTGATTTTGATGGTCATGTTTTCATTAATCGAACCGGATAAATATTTTTCAGGATTTTTACTGTCTGCAAAACGGATTTTAGCAATAGGTTGTCCTGTAGGCGAATAAGTAGCAAGGGTATAATGTACATACATATCTTCTTCTTGTTGTGCAGGGTATTCGGCATAAATAACAGCCATGTATGTACTTGTTTTTTTCAATATTGCCGTGTAGCTAAAGTACTCTTCCGGCATATAAGTAGCTTTCTGACTAACAAAAGAAATCAAAGGATCATAAAGACGTTTTTCCTGGTTTAAATGTTTGTATAAATCATCAACTTCGATCTCAAAAGGGAATTCTATTTCAGGAAACAGGCTGCTAAACAGTTCAAATTTTTCTTGTGCCAGATATTTTTCTTCCTTAGCAAAAGTCTGCAAATACATTTTATTATAATCATAGGTATATCGAATATTGGAGAGTCTTTTATCTTTTAGAAAAAAAGCTTTATTGGCATACCCGTCATTAACAGCAAGTCTGAGATAGTTAATCGCTCGTCTTTTGCCATCAAAATCAGAATCATCCATAGCAAATGCACAAGCCATGCTGTAGTATAAGTCGCAAATTGGGATATATTCCAACTGTTTGCCCATTTTATATGCATCAATGGCAGATTCATAGTTCTTTAATTCCTGATAAATATTACCTAACTCGAAATATGCTACCCCATCAGGGTAATATAATATAGACTCTATCAGCATATTGGCACCATCTTCCAATTTATCTTCTGAGCAGGCAAATAATGCAGCATCGTAAAGCTCTTTTCCTTTTTTTCGAGCTTCATCAGTCGCTTCTTTTCGAGATTTTTTTACCTGATAAATATTATTCAAATGAACTTTTTCGAGACTATGTTGTACAGACATAGAGTCATTATCTGCAATAAAATTACTGCCTTCAGGCTGTTCATCTTCCTGCTTGTTACCGTTTTCATTCCAGCAGGCAAAGCAGCCTAGCACTAATACGCTGATAAAAAGACTATATGTTATAAATCGTTTCACGAATCATGAATATACTACTTTAGTGAATAATGTACACATTTTATGAAGTAAAATGTGTGCAAAATAGCTAATCAGGATTAACAAAGTAAGCCCTCAATTTTGTAATTTTACGAGATTGAAAATAATAATACAATAACAAAAAAATAAAAAATATGTCTTCACCAACGATAACAACAGGTATTCCATCTGTAGATTTATCAAAATTTACTTCAGGAGATGCCACTGCAAAAGAAGAATTTGTACAGGAATTGGGAAAAGCTTTTCATGAGGTTGGCTTTGTAGCAGTTACCAATCATGGTGTACCTCAAGAGTTGATAGATCATTTTTATGATGCTGCAAAAAAGTTTTTTGGTTTACCTGTAAAAACTAAATTAGCGACTCAGGTGCCGGAACTAGCTGGGCAAAGAGGGTATACCGCCTTTGGCGTAGAGCACGCAAAACAGTCACAGGTAGCCGATTTAAAAGAGTTTTTCCAAATTGGACAGGAAGTAACAGATAATGATCCTATCAAAGAGGAGTATCCTACTAATATTAAAGTTTCCGAAGTACCTGAGTTTACTAATTTGGGGCAGGATTTATATGCTTCCTTCGAAGATGCTGGTAAAAATCTGTTGCGTGCTATCGCTTTGTTCCTGAATCTGGAAGAGAGTTATTTCGACAAGTACGTACACAATGGCAATAGTATTCTACGTGCTATTCATTATCCGCCAATTAGTCATGAGCCTAAATCAGCGATTCGTGCCGAAGAGCATGAAGATATAGACCTAATCACATTGCTGGTAGGTGCTTCAGCGGATGGGCTACAGCTTCAAAACGAAAATGATGAATGGGTGCCTATCAAAGCTGGTGTTGGCGCTATTGTTATCAATGTCGGAGATATGTTGCAACGCCTGACCAATAATTACCTGAAGTCAACAACACATCGTGTGGTTAATCCGCCTCGTGAAAAATGGCATTTGCCACGCTTGTCTATTCCTTTCTTCTTGCACCCACGCTCTGAAATGGATTTGACTTGTCTGGAGAGTTGTGTGACGGCTGAACGTCCAATTGCTTACGAACCTATTACCGCCGGAGATTATCTGGATGAGCGTCTTCGTGAGATAGGACTAAAGAAGTAGTATTCTCTATCGTGTTGTGGTGTTGAAGTGTTGTGGTATTAAAAACATTTTTTGTCTTGACGTGTTTTATGTCAGAAAATAATAACATCAGCACTCCAACACGATAATACATTCATATGAGAATTTCAGTATTCAGGAAAGCACACTTCAATGCAGCACACCGCCTTTATAATCCCAACTGGTCTGAGGAAAAAAACAGAGAGGTTTTTGGTTTGTGTAGCAATGAGTACTATCATGGGCATAATTATGAATTGGAAGTAAAAGTAACCGGAGAAATTGACCCGGAGACTGGTTTCCTGATTAATTTGAACGACTTGAAACAACTTATCAAAGAGTATGTAGAGCATCGTTATGACCACAAAAACCTGAATATAGAAGTGGAAGAATTTAAAAACCTCAATCCTACTGCTGAGAATATCTGCTACATGATCTGGAAAAATCTCCGCCCGCATTTAGATAAAAAATACGACCTTGCTGTACGCTTGTACGAAACACCCCGTAATTTTGTAGAATTTCCGGGCAGTTGAGTAATTGACCCAACAACCAATGCATCAAAACCATGAGAAAAATACTAAAATACGTACTAGGTTTTACCTGGATCACTTTGTCCGTATTATTTTTGGCTGGCTTGATCTGGCCAAAAGTTAAGTATGAAACACAAACGACGGTCAGCCTTCCTTTAAATGAAACTTTTCTGCTTTTTAATAATATAGAAAAAACTAAAGAGTGGATTCCTGAACTCAGCAGTATTCGTCCGTTAAAGGAAACGCCCAATAAGGTAGGTAGTCAGTATAAAATGGTGATGTCTGTTGATGATAATAAGGTAGAAATGTTAGAAACGGTCAAAGAATATAAGGGAAACCAAAAAGTGACGCTGGCTTTCGATATGGATATAATGGAGAAAACAGATGCTTATACCTTTACAGAAAAAGATGGTGAAACCAATATTTCGGCAAAGTCAGTGGTGAGAGCCAAGAGTTATATTAATCGTTGTTTTTTCGCTTTTTTAAAAGGCTCTTTAAGAAAGGGAGATCAAGGTTACTTAGATAATTTCAAGAAATATGCGGAGCAAACGCCGCAATAGATTTTAATTCATCCCGAATTTTAAATTCAAAATTCGGGATGAATTAGACTTTCTTTTACTCCTTATCATTATTGACTTGCTTACTCGTTGCATCCAGATAATAAAAAAGATCGGGGAATGTACTAGAGTAATTAATTACATCGTCTTTAGTCAATCGAATACCATCAATATAAGGAATGAGAAGCGCTTCTTCATAACCTTCCTGTAATAATTGCAAACGTAATCTTTCGGCTTCGGCAAAGCGTTGTTTTAGTCCTACAGAATACAATAGGTCTGGAGAAGAATGTAGCGTTTCTATCATCGTATGTTTATGCTTCATCAAAGAACGATCTTCAAAGCGCTGACGAGTTCTTTTAACTTGTACTTTATAAGATAAACCAGTAATGTTTTGGCGATACGCGTCCATTTCTCTGGTTTTGATAACCGGATTGATCGTTGGCAGGGATGTTTCTATCCGAACTGGAGTTTGTTCTGTATTAAATACTCTAATTTCAACACGACGATTCAAAGTTCTACCAATAGCATTGGGGGTTCCATCCTGATTGTTATTGAAAGCCTGCGGATAATTACTGCCACAACCTTTTACTATAATACGAGCAGGCAATACCCCCTTATCTGTCAGATAATTTGCAACAGCTTCACCACGTTTCATGGAGAAATATAAATTGTTAAAATCCAGTCCGCTATTATCGGTATGCGCAGTTAGTTCCAACATCATTTGCGGGTATTTAGACAAAATGGAAGCTAATTGGTTTAGTTTGATAATAGATGAAGAAGCAAAGGTTTGGTCTTCATTATTATAAAAAACAGGGCCAAACTGATATGTCTTGATTTCTTCTGGTTCGATGGTGATACGAGGCTCATCTGGTTCGTCTATGATGGCAATATCTATTTCTGGCGTTTCCAAATTGTAAAATGCTACAGAAGAAGGTCTTACTGCTTGCTCTACCTGATAATCATTGAAATAAGCCATATAAATATCCTGTCCGCCAGCACCGCCAGCACGTACAGAAGAAAACAGCCCTTTCAGTCCGCTATCATCCAGGCGGAAATACATATCATCGCCAGGTGAGTTGATAGGCATACCTAGGTTTTCAGGGCTTGCCCAGGTAAAAGACGAATCTATAAAGTTCGTTTTGAAAATATCATAGCCTCCAATACTTTTCATATTGTTACTGCTAAAATATAGCGTGCGTCCGTTTTTAGAAAGGAAAGGAGTATCTTCATCATATGGCGTATTTACATCTGGTCCCAGGTTGGTTGGTTTAGACCAATTGCCGTCTATATCTTGTCGGGTATAATAAATATCCTTTCCTCCATATCCTCCTTCTCTGTCACTAACAAAAAACAGGACTCTGTCATTATGGAAATAACCATTACCTTCCCATGATGGAGAACTGATAGGGCGTGGCAATTTAGTCGGTGCTTCTGTTTCTTCTTCATCAGAAAACTGGCTCAGGTATAAATTACCTTTATTCAGGTTATAACTGCGATACATTAGGATTTCACGTCCATTTTGTTTGAAGTCCAAAAGCATATCATTCTGACGGCTGTTATAACGAAGTCCTAAAGGAACTGCTATACTCCAAACACCTTTTTCCAGGCTGGTGACATAAATATCACTGCGTGGGCGTCCGGCTAAAGTATCTGTTTTACCTTCCTGATCCCGAAGACCGCCTTTATTTTCTTTACGGAAAGAAGTGAAATATAGTGTATTGCTACTTTTAGGGCTTATAATAGGAGCAAATTCGTCATTTTGGGTAGAAATATCTGCTATTTGCTCAACGAAAGCGAGTTTCTTTTTGAATTTCATTTTATCGCCCAAAACACAGCGCTTGATTTCTCTTTTTACAGCGGAGCGACTAATAGGGGCGTCTTTGTCTTCTAGGACACCCAGGTAGTACTTGTAGTATTTAATCGCATCAGTAAATTTTTGCTGATGATGCAATGATTTTGCCATATAAAAAAAAGCTTCTGGTTTGGGCTTTTTGTCATCAATAGCAAATTGCATATAATCTTGTGCTTTTTGTGGACGATTGACATTCAGATAGCAAATGCCAAGCATATACTTTAGCTTATTATCTTTTGGATTATCTGCCTGAGCACGGAGTAATAAAGGAAGCGCTTCATTATACTTCCCATAATAATAATATGTCTCTCCTTTATCTCTGGACTCTTTAGGTGATTGCCCAAAGGACAAAACAGCAAAAGAGCTTAGTAAAAGAGCAACTAGTAAACACGATTTTATATTCATAATGACGGGTTTTATTACACTTTTATTTAAAAAAAGCTAAATTGTATACTGAAAATATCGTACCAAGTCAGGATTTAGACAAATATTATGGGTATGTATTAATTGAAATCTTACATTAGGGGGTATTTTAACAATAAATGCTTGTATTAGTTCCCTAAATTTCTCGATTAGGGGCGAACGCTTCTAGATAATCAGCCACTTTTCGTAAGAATGATCCCCCAAGGAAACCATCTACCACACGGTGATCGTAAGATAAGGATAAGAACATCATTTGCCTTACGGCAATAACATCACCATACTCTGTCTCCAATACAGCTGGCTTCTTGCGAATAGCACCTGTGGCCATAATAGCTACTTGCGGTTGGTTTATAATAGGTGCTCCCATTACATTTCCAAAAGTCCCTACATTGGTCAATGTAAAAGTACCGCCCTGAATTTCGTCGGGTTTTAACTTGCCTGCTCTGGCACGTCCGGCAAAATCATTCACCGCTTTAGTCAGCCCGACTAAGCTTAAATGGTCGGCATTTTTTATTACGGGAACGATAAGATTACCGCTTGGTAAAGCTGCTGCCATACCGACATTAATATTCTTCTTACGAATTATCTTGTCGCCATCAACTGACACATTTATCATAGGGAAATCCCCAATCGCTCTGGCAACTGCTTCTACAAAAATGGGGGTAAAAGTGATTTTTTCTCCATATTTTTCCTGGAAAGCTTTCTTGTTTTTATTGCGCCAGTTGAAAAGATTCGTTACATCTGCTTCCACATAGGAGGTCACGTGAGGAGACACGCGCTTCGACATAACCATGTGTTCCGAGATCAGCTTCCTCATTCTGTCCATCTCAATAATCTCTACATCTCCACTCGCACTTGGTGAAGCCGCTGCAACTGTTGGTGCAGCAGAAGCTGCTGGCATTACAGGAGCAGCAGGTGTCGCTAAAGCCTGAACCTGTGGGGCAGCCGTTCTATTACTGATATATCCTAAAATATCTTTCTTTGTCACTCTGCCACCACGACCAGAACCAGCAATGCCCTCTAATTCAGCCATACCAATACCTTCTTGTTTAGCAATATTTTTTACCAAAGGAGAATAAAAACGGGTAGACTCGACAACGGCAGCCTGTGCAAGAGCAGGGGACGCATGTCCATTACCACTAGCGGCAGGTTGAGGGGTAGGAGAGGGGGAAGGGGCAGTTTCTACGACTGCGGCAGCCGGAGCACTTTCTGCGGGAGCTTCTCCTTCTGTATTAATGATAGCGATTGTTTTACCAACCTCTACAACATCTCCTTCCTGAAAACGTATTTCTGCTAGTACACCGTTAACAGGGGAAGGTACTTCGGAATCCACTTTATCTGTAGCGATTTCCAGAATAGTTTCGTCTTCTTCAATACTATCACCGACGGATTTTACCCATTTCAAAATAGTTGCTTCCGCGATACTTTCGCCCATCTTGGGCATGACCAGATCGAATTGTGCCATTGTTGCTGCTTATTAAAAAGTTTGGGTTTGGTGAAGGCGTGTTGATGTGTTGTCGTGTTATGGTGTTATCATCAGTACAATAACACTATAACACATTAGCACTATAACACAATAAAATTGTCCACAAAGTTACTCCATTTATTGTTCTAATAAAAATTTGCGTAATAAATTGAGTGTGTAGTTGGAAGTGATCTGTATGTTGCGCATACGGTTATTCGTCAGCATCAGTTTTTTAGTCCTGATTTCTTTCTTGTTTCCAACTGCCGTCCAAATGGTGCCAACGGGTTTTTCAGGGCTTCCGCCACCGGGGCCGGCAATACCAGAAACAGCCAATGCATAATCTACATTCAGAACCTCTAAAGCACCTTTGACCATCTCCGAAACTGTTTGCTCACTTACTGCGCCATGTGCTTTTAGTGTAGCTTCTTCTACGCCTAATATCCGCATTTTTATATCATTGGAATAAGCCACAACAGAACCGCCAAAATAAGCCGAACTACCCGGTATTTCAGTAGTCCTATGTGCAATAAAACCACCAGTACAACTTTCAGCCGTACCAAACATTTGCCCACGTTGTTTTAATATTTTTCCAACGGCTTCTGATATAGTTTCTTTTTCATAACCATAAATATACTCAGGAATCAAGCCTTGTAATTCAATGACTTTTTTATCTAAAAACGCCATTAAGTCAGCCTTGTCAGCTCCAGTAGCAGTTAGTCGCAACCGCACTTGCCCACGCCCCGGGAGGTAAGCCAGTTTTACATGATCCGGTAAGTTATTTTCAAAGTCAGCGATCTGGTCAGCAATAACAGATTCTCCTGTACCGATAGTTCTAATGGTTCTGTGTACAATAGGGGTAAGTCGCTCATCGTCTTGCAAACGAGGTAGGACACGATCGGTCACCAAATGTTTCATTTCCATAGGCACGCCCGGCATAGAGACATAAATAGTCCCTTCGTGCTCAAACCACATTCCAGGAGCTGTCCCTCTGTCGTTCTGCAATACTTCTGCATTAGCAGGTAAATAACATTGTTGTTTATGAGAAGGCGATAGTTGAAAGTTCCGCATCTCAAAGTATTTCACAATGCGTTGGTAAGAGTGCTCGTGAAAGACCAGTTCCACACCAAAGTATTCAGCCAGTACTTTTTTAGTAATGTCGTCTTTAGTTGGGCCAAGTCCGCCAGTCATCAATACGATGTCAGCATCTTTTGCAGCTTCCAAACCTCTTAGAATTGCCGCTCTTGTATCTCCAATACTGATGATTTCCTCTATCCGTATCCCATTCATGTTCAATTGCTGCCCAATCCAGGCAGAATTACTGTCTACTATCTGTCCGATGAGGATTTCGTCGCCTATGGTTAGGATTTTTGCTTTCATGGGGGCGAAGATACGGAGGATTTTAAATTCAAACTCAAATAACAAATTCAAACTTAAATTTGAGATTATGGGTTGAATGCGTAACCTTTTTCTTGTTAGTCGGCATATTGTATATGGAGGAGTTATTGGTTTTGGGTTTCCAGTTCAGCGACTTTTTTCATGAGCCAGGTACTATCTGTTACATATTGATAATCATGAATCCTCTTTTTGGTGTTTTCAATCCTTTTGGCAATACGCTCTTTCTTCTCACGTTTTATTAAGCCCTTGATCTTATATAAATCTGTAAGGGCTTTGATGAAATTGATCTGGGCTTCCTTGCTTTTTTCGGTTAATTGTTTGTTCTTTTTTCTCGATTGGATTTCAGACCTGAATTTTGTCTGTGCGGCTTCATAAATATAATTCCTCAGTTCGTACATACATTTGAGGCGTAATATTTTGCTATCGAAAGTATAATAGCGATTATAGGGAGCGTCCTCTGTATCCCTAAAGTGTTCGTCTGCCTTTTCAAAGTCTTTTTGATAAAAAGCAATTTTCCCTTGTATAAAAGTGGATACACCATCACGTATGTCTGTCGCAATATATTCTATATGTTTATTAAGGAGTGTTTTCGTCCATTTAAAATCTGCTATACGACATCCCAAAGTAGCCGCCCTGATAAGTGAACCTTCCCGAACTTTTTCGTCAACTATTAGCAAATTTTTCTTGTCCATATATCGATACAGGTCAAATCCTCTTTGATGAAATTCCTGATTTTTACGTCTTATCTGATATGAACAAAAATTGATAGCTATGTTGTAGAAGCGAAAAGCTAGTTCTCCTGTGAGTTGTTCATCGTGTTCACGTAATAGCACTACAAACTCTTCAAAGTATCCTAAGGCCTCTTCATTTTTAGCCTCATCTTCTGCGGATTGTAATTTACAGAGTTCCAAACGACAGGCTATCCGACATAGATTTATAATTGAAATGTCTTTATAAGCTGGTAATCCTGCAAAGTTCAATAAATGTTCTGTAGCTTGAAGATCATAGGATTTGGGTGTTATGGTGGTGAGTGTCATGCTGGCTAACTGAAGTAACATCCTGTCTACTAAATAATATACATCAAATGCTTTTATGGTATCTGGAAGGTTATTGCTTTTTAGGAAATTGTCGCCTTCATTTATGTAAATATAGTCGTATATATTACGTTCCAAATAATAATGATTACGGTATAGATCACGGTCTTCGTCTTGCCCTTGCAACTTCCTATTTTCTTTTTTCTGATATTCATCAAAAAAGCGAGGTAATTTTCTTTGCGTAAATTGATCTAATAATAACTGAATGGACTTAGGTCCATCTGTTTCAATGGCTACCTTCAGTAAATACCGAACACCTAATTTAGTCAGTTTACTGAGTTTGTCATTAAGTGCTGCCCGTTCTTTATCAATTAGCTCCTTTGTAGATTTAGCTTTCCCAAAGGTTTTAGTGTAAGCTTTATATTCTTCATCAGCATCAAAATTTTTAGGTTTTCTTCTCCAGAAAAATGTATTTAGAAACTCCGCCAGGGCCACTAGTTTTTCGTCTTTATTAAAGTAGTTATTTTGGATAAAACGGCAAAAATCACTCATTTCTTCACGGGAAAAGCTACGAAAAAGCGTGATAGATTTACGTGATTTATTCGTATCCGGGCTATTTGTAGGCATATTTTTCGTTTGGATTTTCTTTTGTTTATCAGTGTTTTATATAATTGTCGAATATGAAATTAATCAAATTCTCGCTATTTGTGCCGATTTTTATGTCAAAAAATGATTTTTAATGCCTGTACTTTTGGAGTATTGAAAACCTTACAACAAAAAATTATGAGACAGCTTTTATGTTATTTGATGGCTTTGTGTTTTGTTATTAGCACTTACACAATGCAGGCATCTTCACCTGAACAGGATTCTTTGGCTTTGGTGGCTATTTATAATGCTAATGGAGGGATTTATGGGTGGGATTTAACTCAACCTATTATCACTTGGGATGGTGTTGATTTGGATGGAAATCGGCGTGTACTTAGTTTGAGTTTAATCAATAATGATTTACTAAATCTCCCCGCTGAAATTGGTGATTTGAGTAATTTACAATCTTTAAGATTAGGTTTTAATAACCTAACAAGTATTCCTGCTGAAATTGGAAACTTAATCAAGTTGGTGATATTAGATGTGTCTATGAATAATCTAACAAGTATTCCTGCTGAAATTGGAAGTTTAACAAAATTGGCATTTCTAGGTTTATATGATAATAATCTAATGAATATTCCTGCTGAAATTGGAAGTTTAACAAATTTGGAGTTCTTGTATTTGAGTGGTAATAGCTTAACAAGTATTCCTGTTGAAATCGGAGATTTAACAAATTTGATGTATTTAGGACTACATGAAAATGACTTGACTGAATTACCTTTTAACGTATGTAATTTTCACTTTAATATTGATTTTT
>JAHDFX010000185.1 GCA_020627965.1 Saprospiraceae bacterium
AGAAGGTTGGTCATTCTCAATGTATTCGTCAATATCAGTAAAAGTCAGATCTTGTGCTAAAGAATTTATTTTTCAGCTTGATTTGGGGCATTTTTTCAATGATAGAAAGCTCCTCTTCTTCTAAATGATTATTATCGGTTTTCCATTTGGTATCTGCATCACCTAATCTAAAATTGACATAGTCAATATCATTCATTCGGCGGGGAATGCCATTGGTGATAAAAATATCTTTATAGCCATCGTAATTAAAATCCATAAATAGCCCCGACCATGACCAATCTGTGGCATAAACACCTGAAAACATACCTATCTCACTGAAGGTTCCATTACCATTATTGAGTTGCAGATTATTTCTGGCGTATTGGTGGTTATAGCCATGTCCGATCTTGAATTGGAAAATATCAAAGCCGTCTTCACCCAGTGAAGTTTTGAGGATATAAGGGTCTTCGGGCAGCATATCCAGCGAAAGAATATCGTTCCAGCCATCGTTATTGATGTCGGCTATGTCTACGCCCATGGAGAAGCGGCTAGTATGCATAATTTGCTCTGTCAGTACTTCCTTAAAAGTTCCGTCTTGCTGGTTGATATAGAGATAATCATTTTCATGAAAATCATTGCCAATATATATGTCGGGATAGCCATCGAGATTGATGTCGCTTGTCGCAATGCCTAGTCCGTAGCCAATCGCTGTGCTGATAATTCCCGACTGTTCCGTTACATCGACGTATTTACCATTATCATTTCTCATTAGTCGGTCGCCGGCAGATTCGTGTTTGTCGGAGAAGGTTTTTCGTCTTCCAAATGTTCCGTTTTGGTGCAGGCTATGATTCAGTTGATACATATCCAGATCGCCATCCAGGTCATAATCGAAGAAAGAAGCCTGTGTTGCTAAACCTGACAAATCCAGCCCATACTGAGCTGCCTGATCTTCAAAGACCGGTATACCATCTTTAATACCAGTGCAGACATATAACTGATTCGTTCCTGTCATGGATTCATAATTGCCCAATTGGGAAACATAAATATCCAGTAGTCCATCATTATTAATATCGACTGTTGTGCAACCTGTTGTCCAGCCTTCCTGCCCTGCTACACCTGCCTGATCGCTTATATCTTCAAACTTCATTTCGCCTTTGTTCAGGAACAGTTTATTTCCAGTCATATTGGCTGTAAAGTATAAGTCTACCAGTCCGTCTTTATTAAAATCTCCTGCTGCCACTCCCCCACCGTTGAAGAAGTACATGTAGTTGAATACGTTAAATTCTTTCGTGTTTTTCGGGTTATTTTCAAAGTGTAGACCTGTGGTATTTTCGGTGAGGAGTTTGAATTGTGCGGAGGTGGGCTGTTCTTCGGTTTGGCAGGCGGAGAACAGTAGAATCACTAGTAGAATGATTATCCCGATAGTTATCGGGATAATGATAAATGTTTTTTCAGTTTTGCTGAATCCCACCCCCTGCCCCCCCTCCAAAGGGGGACATATAGGCCTAGACTTCCCCCTTTGGAGGAGGATTAAGGAGCTGGATAGCCCTGAAAGTCTAAAAATATAATTAAATAATAAACGATAAATGTTGAACATCTTGCTTATTCTGCTTTATATAATTTAGGTGTTTGATTATTGATTAAAGTCAGGATATGTGGGGTATTGTTGATATTTATGGATGTAAATTGTTTGACATCGCCTTTGAGCAATAAGCCTGATTTTTTGCTGTCCATAGCCTCGAAGCCGCCTTGCTGGTCATTTAGGAGGACATGTCCGAAACTGGCATCCAGTTTGGAAAATTGAGGGATAAAACCGCCATCATTCCCGCCTAGAATCAAGTCTTGCCAGCCATCATTATTCAGATCAGTACAGTAGATTCCGCCAATAGAAGAAAACTGAACTTCAGCTGGCAAAGCTTTGATCGTGTATTCTCCATTTCCTTCATTTAATGCTACGGCTGATTTGAAATAGGTCGCATCTGTCACCAGCGCTTTGTCCAATACCGTCGTTGAAAATAATTCCTGAATAGACTTGTTGGCGTATTCGCTATGTTTAAGATTTTGCTTTTTCAGACTGACCAGTTGCTCTGTGAGTTCTCGTTTGGGAGGAATTGGCATATCTTTGCCATCGAGCTGCTGAGTAATGACCTTTTCTGCGGTTCCATTTTCATCAAAATCTGCTATCCAGAGCTTTGCTGGCGTATCTGCTGTGCCTGTAAAGTAGAAGTTTTCACCCCGATTACCTAAGATCAGGTCTTCGTCTCCGTCATTGTCTATATCTGTTGATTCTACTGCATACCACCAACCTGAGTAATTAGATAGATTGGTTTGTCGTTCGGTGAATTTCCCACTTTTAAACTCAAAGATTCGAGGGCTCATCCACTCCCCTACTACGATCAGTTTTGGAGTTTCATTTTCTTTGGTTGTCAGCCATTTGGCATCTGTTATCATGCCGATTTTTTTGAATTGAGGAGCTAATGTTTCGACTACGTTTTTGAAATTACCTTGACCATCATTTTCGTATAAATGAGCATCAGTTGCGAATCCATATTTGGCAGGAATACTTCGATTTCCTATAAAGATATCTATATCCCCATCTTTATCCCAGTCGAAAGGGCGAATGACTGCTGTATTGAATGTTCTACGATGTTCAGGTAAATCTTTTTGGCTAAAATTGCCTTTGCCATCATTGATGTAGAATCTATCCGCTCCGTAAGTCCTTATCTTAGCGACGTTGTTTCCTCCTGAGCCAAAATACACATCCAGATCACCGTCATTATCGGCATCAAAAAAAGCAGCGGCTGTGGTTTCATAAGCTTCACTTCCTTCAAAGGCTTTTGATTGTAATTGCCAGCCTTTTTTGCTTTGTAAATATAATTGATCCGCTTCACCTGCTGTTCCTCCAATACATACATCCTCCATACCATCTCCATTTACATCACCTACAGCAGCTTTGGGTCCTTCACTAGCCAAGCTCCTGAAAGTCAAGCCTTCCTGATAAAAGTCGATGAATTTATCTTCCTGGTGAGCCTTAAAATCTTGTTGAACTTCTTTTAGTAAGATGGATGTTATTTGCTCATTAGAAGCATTTATTAAGTGCTTAGTTACTTTCGTATAATCAATAAGCAGTGTAGTATCAGCAGGAATATTATTCAGTACAGTCCGCTTTTTATCCGGCCAGATAATACTGAGTGAATCTATATCTGGCTTTCCTCCGAGTCCGAAAACACAGGTATAATCTACGGAAGACTGAAACCCTCTAGTTGGAATAAGTTCAGTATTAACTTGTTGATTCTTTCGATGTAATATCAGTTTTGCACCAATAGCCTGAGTGTTTTTACCTGTTCCTTTTAATTGAATTTTCAAATAGTGTTGCTGGCTGTTATTTTGGTATAAAAAAGCTTCCTGATTGAGATTGCTGACGACTAAGTCCAGATCACCGTCATTATCCAGATCGCCATAGGCGGCACCATTGGAAAACGTAGGAGTAGCAAAGCCTTCAGAAGCTCCTGCATCTTTGAAAGTAAGGTCTTTATTATTTAAGAAAAATTTATTGGCTAATGGGACTGAGGGCATTTTTTCAATGACTTTTTCTATATCTTCTTTTTTACCGGTCAGCGCCATTTTCTGAACTACATCATTGGCAAAAAAGTCCATAAAATCCTGATCCGTTACATCATTATACACCCCATTACAAACAAAAATATCTCTGTAACCGTCATTATCAGCATCAAACATCAATGCTCCCCAGCTCCAATCGGTCGCTGCTACGCCACTGTAGTAAGCTATTTCACTGAATGTTCCATCCTGATTATTTAACTGTAAAGTATTCTGCATGTATTGGTGGTAAAAATCTCTTTGCAATTTGAGTTGGTAGATATTGTATTTTTCAAATAGCGTAGTTGTTTTTCGGCGATAATCGGATTCTGGCAGCATTTCGGTAGCAAATATTTCGGGGTAACCATCATTATTGATGTCTGCCATATCTGTTCCCATAGAAGCCAGGCTCAGATGCTGTATCCAGTCTTTAATTTCCTCGCTAAAGGTGCCATCTCCCTGATTGATATAAAGATAATCCCGTTCAAAAAAGTCATTGGAAATATAAAGGTCGGGCAGGTTATCGCCATTGACATCACCTGCTGTTACACCAAGTCCAAAACCAATCAAACTGCTGTAAATACTGGCTTCTTTGGATACGTCTTTGAATTTTCCGGCATCATTACGCAGTAATTTATCTCCTCCTCCTTTCAGGAAATCTTTAACAGGCCAGTCTTCTGCTCTAAGGTCTCTTTTATTTTCATAATTCAGGGTATTTACGGGCATAAAACTATTGTTGAGGATATAGCAATCCAGATCACCATCCATATCATAATCAAAAAATGCGGCGTGGGTGGTGTAGCCATTTTCATCTAGTCCGTAAGTGCTTGCCTGTTCTGAGAAAGTCAGGTCTTTATTATTGATATACAGTGCATTTTTTTGGTCGATTCCTTTTTGAAATCCGGCATTACAAACGTATATATCCAGCCAGCCATCGGCATTGATATCTACCATGGCTACTCCAGTACTCCATTTATCTGCTTCTTCGATACCTGCTTTTGCTGAAATGTCTTCAAATTGAAAATTGCCTTTATTTAAATAGAGTTTATTGGCGCCCATATTGGCCGTAAAGAAGATGTCGGGCAATCCGTCGTTGTTTATATCAGCGATACCAACTCCACCACCATTATAGAAATTGCGATAGCTAAAGATGTTGAAATCACGGGTATTTTGGATGGTGTTTTTGAAATTGATGCCCGATTGTTCAGGTAATATCTGTTGAAACAGGGAGTTATCTGATGGCTTATCAGAAGTGCAGGAAAGAATAGTGAGTGCGGCAAAATAGATTAATAGCCTATAAGGAAATTGCACTAAGATAGCTTTTATAAGTAACTGGACAGAATTACTTAGTTCTAAATAATTAGGAGGTCGATAGTCGATGGTCAATAGTCCATAGTCCATAGCTGAAATACAACCATCGACTATCGACTGCGGACTATCGACCTCCTTTTCTATTTAAGTAATCGGACAGAATTACACTAGTAACCGTTATTCTGTTTTAGATTTGGATTTGAAGCCAGTGCTTGAGCAGGTATCGGATATAGCACACGGTGTGCTTCCGTACCACTCTTTTCAGCCCATTGACTAGTGAAATCACCAAAACGAACCTGATCGATTCTGCGAATACCTTCCCAGTACATTTCGCGTGCTCTTTCATCCAGCATGGTAGCTTCATCCAATGCAGTCAGTGCATTTGCACCACGTGCTGCACGCAAGGCATTTACTTCTGCCAGTGCACCAGCAGAATCTCCACTTCTCATCATGGCTTCTGCTTTCATCAGTACTACATCACCATAACGTAGAAGCACATATTTTGTGTCTCCAAAATTAGATGGATGATATTTCATTACACGAATACCTTTCTCGGTAGTAGCACCAGCTAAAGGTACATCAGGTGTAAAAGAAAGCGGAAGTTGAGTTCTGCTATCAACAGTTTCTGTACCGTCATCATTATATTGCTGACCAATTAAGAAACCTCTGCCGATACCGGAAAATTCGTCGCCATTAGGCGTAGCATCAATACCTTTTCTCTGGTCACCATCTTCAAACTTATCATAGAAGTCCGACAGTGTTGTAAAGCCATTCCAACCACTTGGATTTTGGCTATAATGCAGCGTCATCCAAATTCTATTTTGCGGTGATCCTGTAGGGCTTGCAAAAATGATTTCAGAAGCTGCACTTGGAGAGAAATTATCATAATAATTACTTTCTAAAGCATAGCCATCAGCTGTTACAGCATCTGCATACTGAATCACTTTAGCCATATCAGCATTATCAAAAGAATAAGGACCTTCAGGCGCACTTGCCACGTATACGGCTCTATTCAGGTATATTCTTGCCAATAAGGCATTGGCAGTTGCCTGACTTGCGGTTGTGTTAGAGCCAGATGGCCCTGCAACAGGAAGATCAGGTAATGCAGCCTCCAGGTCGGCAATGATGAAATCAAGAGCTTCAGTACGCGTCATGACCATAGGATCAACATCAACACCTTCGTCCACTTCTCTGAAAGGCACCTGACCGAATAAATCCATTGCATGGTACATATAGAAAGCTCTCATGAATTTAGCTTCTGCTGTTTGTTGTGCAGTAATGCCTGTTGCAGCAAGCGTTCTATTACAACGAAAAACACGTTCATGTATTTGATTCCAGGAATTTGTTACAAAAGAGTGAGAAGGATCCCAGGTATGGGCATGTAGTGTACGCCATACGCCATTATCTCCCCAGTCTACCCCTCTTGTAGGAGGAATCATCTCATCTGAACTATGTGCATATAATGAGTAAATATTTGCCTGATCTGTAAATGCAGCCAGGTCATTGTAATTAGTTGATAATAATTCACCTGGGTCGGCATCAATTGTTCCGCCTTCCACACTTTCGATAAAGTCTGAATCTGTTTCCTGTACCTCCAGGTTGGTACAAGAAGAATAAATTAGTAATAAGCAAGCTATCAGACCTACTGGCAACAGCTTAGCAAACATATTATTTTTCATAATTATAATATTTATGTTTTGGTCTATCAATTAAAAAGTTACGTTAGCACCCACAGTGAACGTTCTAGCTCTTGGGTAAGTCGTATAATCAATTCCGAAAGAAGGCACACCATCAATTTGTTTATTAGTGTTCACCTCAGGATCTTGTCCACTATAGCCAGTGAATACCGCTAAATTTTGTCCTGTAACAAATAGTCTGACACTTCTTATAACATCAGTTTTGGGTTTCAGGTTGTAGCCCAATGAAACATTTTGTAATCTCATGAAATCTGCTTTCTCCAGAAATCTTGTAGAAACGTCTGGTGCATTTGTTCTATTTTCTCCATTTGGATCCACATATAAAGACTGATCGACAGTAGCTTGAGAAACATTACGTCCGCCACCGATAGAACCAGCAGTGAAGAATGCATTTCCTGTATTACTGTATACATGGTGTCCGAATTGTCCTGTAAAGAAGAAGCTGAAAGACAGGTCTTTGTAACCAAAGCTATTTGTGATACCTGTATTCCAGACTGGTAGTGGGCTTGCGCCTGTAAACTGCTGAACATCCCCTCCCTCATATAATTGAACAGAACCATCATCACTGTATCCGGCAAAATCTCTTAAGAAGAAAGCATATAATGGCTGGCCTTCGGCAATTCTCTGTACGAAAGCACCAGTAAGTCCTTGTCCGTTAATAGCACCAGTATTAATAACCAGTCCTCCCAGGTTTTTCACTTTATTATCGTTGTAAGCTGCATTAGCTTGAATATCCCAAGAAAAATCTCCACTTTTAACCGCCAAATAATTCAATGCTAATTCAACTCCTGTATTAATAACATCAGCATCCAGGTTTGTCCAAACGAATGGATTAGGAGCTGGCTGAGCAGAAGTTAACTGAATCAACAGATCATTGGTATTCTTTCTGTAGAAGTCGATAGAACCACTTACTTTATAATTATTAACAGCAAAATCCAGACCTGCATTGAACTGAGAAGTTGACTCCCATTTCAAGTCTTCATTAGCGAAAGCTACCTGAGTAACATCACCACCATTCACATTTCCACCATTGTCAATATCCCAGTTTCCATAACGTTGTCTGTCTGTAAACAGGTTGTGACCAAATTCCTGGTTTCCTGTTATACCATAACCAACTCTGAAGCTCAGGTCATCCATTAAATCACCGACAAAACCTTCTTCTGCAATTCTCCATTTGAAAGCAAAAGATGGGAAGATACCATAACGATTGCCACTACCAAACTTAGTAGAACCATCTGTTCTCACTGTAGCAGTCAACAGATATTTGTTAAATGCTCCGAGATTGATACGTCCATAATAAGACTGTAATTCATCTGTAACTGAAGAAGAATTGGTAGGAACAAGAGAATTACCTGCTCTTACATCTACAGCTGCATAATTGAATAACATCTCGTTCAGGTTCTCTGTACGGAAATTCGTCATTTCAATCGTACTATTAGAGCTATTGAACTCCTGATAAGAATATCCAACTAAGGCAGTAAGGTTAATGTTATCACTTAAATCCTTACTATAGGTCAAGAAGTTTTCCCATAGTGTATTTTGTGCTTCAACATCATTAAGGAATAACCTTCCTTTCTTAGTGTCATCACTTTGTCCATCCCATGTTCCATTGGAAACCAGATTACCAGAAAAAGCATCTCTTCTATCTGAGAATGAGCGATCATACCCCAGGCGGGATGTAAATGAAAGATCATTTGTAATAGCAAGTTCACCAGTAATACTAGCCAAACCTCTAATCGTATTTGTAAAACTCTTTGTATAATCAAGAATTGCACGCGGATTCGGTTCTGTAAGGCTTATTTGGACAGGTTCTCCGTCGGCATCTCTAACTGGTACAGTAGGATTAAATTTGAGTGCTGCAGCCATCAAGTCACCTTCAAAACCGGAGTTATCGGTAATGGGTACATTATCATCATGTACATCAGCTAAGGCAAATTGGGTAGAAACTTTTAATCTGTCATCAATGAATTTTCTTGAACCATTAAAACGGGCAGAAATTCTTTTCATTCCACTATTTTCTACGATACCATCCTGATCCTGAAAACCAAGAGAGAATAAGTAGTCACCTTTAGAGGAACTACCACCATATGAAAGATTATGATTATGAGTAATACCTGTACGGTAAATCTCATCCTGCCAGTCTGTGTTTGCACCAAAATCCTGATCAGCTACATTGGCTGTAGGATTAAAGAAGCCCCATGCATCGAGGTACTCATCGGCAGTTAATAAGTCATATTTTTTGCTGACATTACTGATACCCAATGAATAATCATAACTTAAACTTCCTTTTCCTTCTGTTCCTTTTTTGGTTGTGATAATAACAACACCATTTGCCCCACGAGAACCGTAGATTGCTGTTGCCGATGCATCTTTTAAAATATCGATACTTTCAATATCATTAGGATTCAAGAAGTTCAGTGGGTTTCTTGGAGAAGAACTACCAAAACCGGAGTCCTGTCCTCCTGCTTGTACACCACCACTTGCGTCACCACCACTAAGCGGTACACCATCAACTACGAAAAGCGGATTATTACCGTTTCTCACAGAAGATGTTCCACGAATACGCATATTGATACCTGCGCCAGGTTCACCACTAGAAGAGGTAATTTGTACCCCAGCAGCTCGTCCTTGCAACAACTGTTCAGGAGACGCGATCACTCCTTTATTGAAGTCATCCGCAGTTACACTTACAACGGCGCCTGTGGCATCGCTTTTTTTGACTGATCCGTAACCAATAACGACTACTTCATCCAATACGGTTCCTTCCTGAAGGACACAATTTACGGTGTTGCCGCTGATGGCAATCACCTGATCTGAATATCCTGTGAAAGAAACAACAAGATTTGTTCCTCCCTCAGGTACTTTAAGTGTGTAATTACCGTCGATATCCGTTGTAGTTCCGACAGTAGTACCTTCTACATATACATTGGCAAAAGGCAGGGCTTCCCCAGCTTCATCCGTTACTGATCCGGATATTGTTTGTTGTGCAAATGCAACATTGCATAATCCCATAAAGAGAAAAATAGCCAGAAGGCTTTTAAAATGGTTAAAGGTCTTTGCTCTCATACTTAATAGTTTACTTTTAGAAGATTTAAACACTAGAAATATATTAACATTTCTTTGTGTAAAGACTACACGAAGTTAAACAATAATTAACAATTTCATAACATGTCAATTAATTCTTTTTTGAATTGGCTATTCTTCAGGAGGAAATTTTATGATAGCCTATTTTATTGTCATTTCAGGCTACTCTTATATTTTGATTTTAAGCTGCTATTAAATGATTTTTGTACATTTGTTAGATGACACCAGAGAGATCAGCACGTTTCAAACAAGTCATAAGACAAAGACAGGTCAATTTTACCGTTATACTGGAAGACGTCCGGGATCCACATAATATTGGTGCAGTAATGCGCAGTTGTGAATCTGTTGGTATTCCTGAGATATACGTCTTATATACCCGTACCGAAGAAGCTCAATTTCAATTGGGGCATAATAGCGCCTCCAGTGCAAAAAAGTGGGTAGATGTACATTTTTATACAGACAGAAAAGCTTGTTTTGATGCCGTTGCTCAGAAATATGAGCAAATATTCGCCACTCATCTTGATAAAAAAGCCGTTTCTATATATGATCTGGATCTAAGTGGTTCAATAGCGCTGTTATTTGGCAATGAACGGGACGGAGTAAGTGAGGAATCCCTAGAATTATGCCATGGGAATTTAGTTATCCCTCAAATGGGCATGGTTAAAAGTTTGAATATTTCGGTTGCTTGTGCAGTTACCTTATATGAAGCCCTAAGACAAAGATTGAAAAAAGGCTGTTATGATACTTCTTTACTATCTGAACAGCAATTGCAAAATATGTATAACGATTATGTATCCAGATAGTTATTTACAATATGTATATCGTCTCAAAAAAGATTTCAAGAACTGCTTATCTTTCCTTTTTTGCTTTTTATTGCTGGTTACGTCTTGTAAAAACGATCACACCACCTCTGCCTCAGCCAATGCACGATCTGACTCCAACATTCAATATGCAAAAAATTTTACCCTGGAGCAGTTTCCATCTTATACTATTTTGAAAGTAAAAACCCCATGGAATAATAGTAAGGCTGGGCTTACTTATATTGTCTACGACAAAGGTACTACTCCTCCCAATCGTACAGATGGTATATTCATAGAGCGTCCGGTTAGACGTATTGCCTGTACCTCAACTACTCATACTGCTTTTTTAGCTTCACTTGCTCAGGAAAACAAGATCGTCGGTATTTCAGGTACACCATATATATATGACAAACAGATTAGGACGCTTATTGAGCAAAATAAAATTGAGGAGATCGGTTTTGAATCCGATTTAAACTATGAAAAACTAATAGAACTTGAACCTGATATTGTATTTACCTATGGTATCAGTGCCGATAATAATATTGGAAAAATAAAAGAACTCGGTTTGACACCTGTTGTCATAGCCGAACACTTGGAAAGTACACCACTTGGCAGAACCGAATGGTTGAAATTTATCAGTATTTTCACTGGTGATGCGGCATTAGCAAAACAGCAATTTAAAAGTATATCAGAAGATTATAATGCAAGTCGACAATTTATCTCTGAACAAAAGTCTCAACGGCCTGATGTAATGGTTGGAATAAGTCTTTCCGGAACCTGGTTTGTGCCTGGGGGGGATAGTTATCTGGCACAATATATCGAAGATGCAGGCGGCAACTATCTTTGGAAAGATCAGCCTGGTAGTGCCAGTATACAATTAGATTTTGAAACTGTTTTTGACCAGGCATATACCGCAGACAAATGGATTAATATTGGTGTGGTAAAAAATACGGCAGACATTATTGCCTCTGACAGTCGTTATAAAGATTTCAAACCATTGCAAGAAAATGAATTATATAATTTTAGCAGGCGAATTTCTTCTGGCGGCGGTTATGACATCTATGAATCAGGCTTAGTTTACCCCCAGATAGTTCTGAAGGATATAGCAAAGGCATTTCACCCTGAGCTTTTCCCAAAACATCGCTGGGTATATTATGAGAAATTACACTAACTTAAATAAGTCATCTTACCAATATCCCCTTCCTCTCATGGTATTGCTTGGGTTCTTATCCATTTTCCTTTTTTTACTGAATATCTCTATTGGGTCAATTTATATTCCATTTACCGACACATTTAATATTCTTATAGGACAAGAGCCGAGTAAGGCAAGCTGGCAGAATATTGTATACAATATACGTTTGCCCCGTGCTTTGACTGCTGTATGTGTGGGTGCTGGTTTGTCTGTTAGCGGTTTGCTTATGCAAACTTTATTTCGCAACCCTATTGCTGGTCCTTTTGTGCTTGGCATTAGTTCTGGTGCAGGACTAGGTGTAGCTATATTGGTACTTAGCACAAGTAGTATTGGGCTAGTTAGCGGGCTTAATCCTCTTAATCAATGGACTTTGGCATTATTTGCTATGGCGGGTGCAGGCTTTGTTTTAGCCTTTGTATTATTACTTTCCAGAAATGTAAGAGACGTATCTACTCTTCTTATCATCGGTTTGATGTTTGGCAGTATTTCTGGTGCTATTATTACTGTATTACAATATTATAGTGAGCAAGAAGCCTTAAAGCGTTTTGTTATGTGGAATCTGGGCGACTTGGGCGGCGTAACCTGGTCTGAGCTATATTTACTGGTCGTATTGATAAGTTTTGGACTTATTGGTAGTTTTTTATTGGTTAAATCTTTAAACATTCTGCTACTTGGTGAAGACTATGCAAAAAGCCTGGGAGGTCGAATAAAACGAATTCGGAATATCATTATTATAATTACAGCAGGCATGACCGGAGCAATTACAGCCTTTTGTGGACCAATTGCATTCATAGGCATTGCTGTGCCTCATTTGGCAAGGATGATCTTTAAAACACAAAACCACAAAACACTTATTCCTATGAGCATTTTTATAGGAATAAGCATAATGTTGCTATGTGATATAATGGCAAAGGTGCCTTTGTCTATTCAAAGTCTGCCTATCAATGCTATTACATCA
>JAHDFX010000401.1 GCA_020627965.1 Saprospiraceae bacterium
ACCTTTTGACCACCTATAATGATACTTGCTGATTTTACTGTTGCCATGAGGCTAGTGTTCTGTAAACTAAGTTCTGAGTAATTTTGGACATGCCTTTTGCGCCTGCACTTCATCACGTCCTCGCCCAATAGCTAAGGCTATTCGGCTCCGGGGTTCTTCGTTCAGACACAAAATTCATTGCCCAAAACCACCAATTACTTAGTTTACAGAACACTAGGTTTATGGTGATGAATAACAGAGCTATGCTGCGTTTAGAGCAAACTTATATGCTCTATTTAATATTTAGCACTTTCTTCTGTCCAGTGCCTCCCACACTCAGTTGCTAAGAAAATTAGCGGTTATTGCTGCTTCCAGTATTCTATACCTTATTAGGTATAAATGTTAACACTTTTTCATGAGAAATTATCTCTATGGGTTAAGCTGGTAGCCCTAGAAATTCATTTTATGGTGGGGTTCTATTTGGCTGGTAGACTATTGAGCAAAAGCAATACCCTTTACATTCCCTGGAGTATTGGCAGGTGTTTTGAATTGTTCAAAATCGCTTAAATTTTCTTTTATCCATTTTGCCATTGGATTTACGGTAACATTCAATCCAATACGCTGGCAGGTAGCATCATTTGTCAGTTTTATTTTTCTATTATTGGCACTTTCTCTCACTTTTCCAAGTCCTGTGTTATTAAAGTAAGCCATAGTATCACTGACATATGTACGCACGTTTTGTGCCAGTTGCTCTGGTGAGACACCGTAATCTATGTATATTGCCCAGCGGAAGTGGCTTTCTAAGTCGTTCATTTTTTTGTTGTTTTGTTTATTTTTTAGTCATCATCAAACCAATCAAAATTTATTTCATTTTCGGTCTTTGTATCTTTTTCTTTTTCATTCTTATTTACAAATACCAAATCTGGTGCATACCAAAGTGCCTCCTTATAAATTTCATAAATACCACGATTGGCCTCCCCTATAGAGAGCAGTAGTAGATAAGGTGTTTCATAAATATATTCTATTGAAAGCCCGTGTTTTCCAAAGAATTCTTCTTCATCTAAATCATATTCTTTCAGCAATGAATTACTTACTATGTACAAAAGATTAGTACGTTTAAGCTTACGAGCCAGTTTATAAAATGGACTGTTGAATTTGGATGGGAAAAACTCAAATTCTGTGTCACTGGATATTTGTAATTTTGTACTAAACTTTGAAAAACTATATTCTCCTCCAGAAAATACAAGTTCTTTTTCTTTTGAAATCAGTATTAGATTATCCATGATCAACCCACTTTTATCTTTTTCTTATCAATTAAATCTTTAAATGGTTCTTTGGTTTTATATTGCATCCCTCCACCTTTTTGCCCGAACCAAGGTATGGCTTTACCCTTTACCACTTTTATCTTCTTTGAAACAAAGTAATTATATTTCGGACGATTCTTTGAGCTTTCAGGCATTGCTCTTCCTTCGAAATCATCTCCTTTAGGAGAAGCAAAGTTCCCCTTATCTTCAGTTGGGTCATCTCCGTCATACCTATCTACTTCTGTATCTACATCAAGTTCAACTACCTTTTTGGATTGAAATCCATCATTAGGTGGCCAATAAACAACTGTTCCATCAGAGAACACATCCTTGTTTACCTCTTTTTCTATGCAGGTTTTCTCCATACTCTCCCAATCTTCATTTTTAAAATCATTCCATAATTTTTCTTTCGTATCTTCGTCAGCATTTTTACAGGAAGCTTTAAATTCCGACTTCTTAGTCCCTCTTACTTCCTCATCATCAGGTGAATTATCTGGTGCATCTTCGCCCTCAAAATCTTCTTCCTTTGCTGCTTCATCAGATGGGCTTTCCTCGCATATTTCACAAAAAAGCTTACCAGCTTCCGCTGCCTGCTGCATGGTAACCAGTTGTTCTTTCTGTGGCATCTGCTCTAGGATAGTCAGCGAAGTTTTAGTCATTATAGTACCCGGCGAGACTTCACCAATTAATACTGTCG
>JAHDFX010000186.1 GCA_020627965.1 Saprospiraceae bacterium
ATATGGATATTGTTGAAGAATTGGCTTTACCTCCGGTAAAAATCCACTGTTCCGTATTGGCAGAAGATGCTATTAAGGGAGCGATCAAGGATTATCAGGAAAAAAATGGACTTGAGGTAACAGTTGAAGTTGGTCATCACTAAAATAAATTTTCATGTTATTTGTAGCTAACAGTGCAAAAGACAAAATACAAGAAATCCTTACTCAGCAGAAACTGGACGAGGCGTATTTTATTCGTGTTTCTGTGACTAGTGGAGGTTGTTCAGGGCTGACGTATAAAATGGATTTTGATAATGAATCTCAGCCTAACGACCAGATTTTTGAGGATAATGGAGTAAAAGTAGTTACAGATTTGCGTAGCTTTCTGTACTTATGTAATACTACATTAGAATTTTCAGGAGGTTTGAATGGAAAAGGCTTTTATTTTAATAATCCAAACGCAACACGTTCGTGTGGCTGTGGAGAAAGTTTTGCTGTTTAAATAACATTTTATAAAATATAATTGAAAGCCGGAAAATATTTTCCGGCTTTTTTTCATGCCATGAGCCAAAAAGATTTAAAACTAAAATTAACGCTGGAAGCTTTCTGGTGGATTGCTACGGCTATTATTATATTGGTCGTGTTATTACCTATTTTTCAGACCTTTAAAATCCACCCTTTTCTGAAATCAAATATTCTTTTTATTCTCGTTTTCATAACCTTTACAAGGTATATTTTTCTATTAAAAAATACTTTTCTTGCTCGTATTCGTCCAATAAAAATACTATTGATTGTCGCTTGCCTTCCACTTACTTTCTATTTAATCAGTCTGGTGTACGATCTCCAAATGTTTTTAGACGAAAATGGAAAACAAGCCCTAATGATACCAGAATATATGAAAGATGGTCTAACAGCAAAGAAACAGGAAAATGTCATCAATTATATGCGTAGCGAAATGTTGTTTTTTGGTGTCGGCAGTATAATTACTTCTATGTTAATGCCACTCAGAATGATCCTATCTATTTGGCGAACTTACAATACTGAAGATAAAGTCTAATTTTCAGTCATGAAATCTATTTTATTAATGGTTCTGGTATTTGTTATGCTGTCCTGTGGACAAGAACAAACAAAACAGACTGAAAATTCTTTAGCAGAAAAAGAAACAGAAGAAACAATACCTGCTGAATATATTGCAGATGCATTTGATTATCCTGTCGGAAAGCCGGATGCTAAAGGATATTATAATGCACAAAAATTTGGTGAAAATTTTCATTTAGGAGATGATTGGAATGCTGTGACGGGAGGAAATTCAGATTTGGGCGATCCTATTTATAATATTGGAAATGGCAAAGTAATTTTTGCAAAAGATGCTGGCGGCGGTTGGGGAAACATTATCCGAATTGTACATACACTTCCTGATGGACAACAATACGAATCATTTTATGCTCATTGCGATACTATAATGGTTGAAGCAGAAAAATGGGTAAAGAGAGGAGAACAGATCGGTACAATCGGTAATGTGGATGGTTTATATTATGCACATCTTCATTTTGAGATACGGGAAGATCTGAATTTACCTATTGGTGGTGGATATAGTGAGAATCGATTAGGTTACATAAATCCTACGGAATTCATTAAAAAACATAGGGATATATCTGGTAAATAATTTTTATATTGTCACAGTTGTGTATAAAAACAACTTGACTAGTGCATCTGAAAATGATTTTTAGTATCTTTGGAGAATAAACTCAGTCCAAAATAGAAAATATACTATGGCACTAAGCATTGGCGATAAAGCACCCGGATTTACTCTTTTTAATACAGATAAAAAAGAAGTGTCTTTATCAGATTATGAGGGAAAAAATGTAGTTATTTTATTTTTTCCATTGGCATTCACAGGAGTTTGTACAAAAGAATTGTGCAGTATGAGAGACGACATTGCCAGTTATAATAACATGAATGTTGAAGTATTAGCGATCTCTGTAGATTCTTTATTTACATTAGAAAAGTTTAAAGCAGATCAAAATCTCAATTTTCCTCTATTAGCCGATTTTAATCGGGAAGTCTGTGCAACTTATGGGGCACAATATGAAGACTTTGTTTTGGGGATGAAAGGAGTAGCAAAGCGTTCGGCTTTTGTAGTGGATAAAGGAGGAAACATCCAATACGCTGAAGTATTGGACAATGCCGGAGAATTACCAAATTTTGACGCTATAAAAAGAACTTTATCCAACTTAAATTAGTTATTTAATGTGTCAGGTATCGTGTAAAACCTGACAATATATCCGAAGTACAAATGTAACACGCAATGCATTTTTTATTTCATTAAACCATTAATAACCATATTGACCATGCACAATCCCGACATACTGATTGAAGAAGAAATACTGCTAGAGGAGCTATTAGATACAGGCTCGGATGAATTAGCACGTTTGATTGTTTTCAACGATGATGTCAACACCTTTGAATGGGTGATCGAATCTTTTGTAAATGTTTGTAAACATACAGAGCAGCAAGCAGAGCAATTGTCTATGATTATTCACTTCAAAGGCAAAGCAACAGTAAAAACTGATGCTATGTACGTTGTAAAACCAATGAAAGACGCACTTATTGATCGCGGCTTATCGGCTCATATCGAAACAGTAGAAGTATAAAGAATTGACCCATCTAATTTTTACAGATTATCTAACATAGCTATAACCTCAGATTTTTTTCTGACTGCAACAGGGATGCTATCTCCATTTTTCATTTTCAGGTAACCACCTTCTCTTCGAACATATTCCTGAATATATTTAATGTTGATAAGATGTGACTGGTGTGTACGGAAAAAAGAATGATCTGTAAATAAATTTTCAAATTGTTTAAGGGTTTTGGTAACGAATATCTTTTCTCCTGAATTAAGGATAAACAAGGTGTTGTTGCCATCCGACTCACATCTTATAATATCATCAATACCAACAACGACGATCCGTTCTTGAGTGTGTAAAGAAATACGCTGGGGGAGGGCATTAGGATATTTGATTGTTTCTTTCAGTATATCTATGCTTTCTGCCGACGGACTGAGTTGTTGTTTGGCACGTTGTACAGCAGTTTGTAAATCTTTAGGATTGATGGGTTTCAAAAGATAATCAATAGCAGAAAAACGAAAAGCTTTAATCGCATGTTCTTCGTAGGCTGTTACAAAAATAATTTTAGATTGCAGATCAGGAAAAATTTCCAATAGATCAAAGCCTGTTCCGTCACCTAGCATAATATCCAGAAATAACAGATCAGGAGCTTCCTGGCGAAGCAGCTTTGCCCCATTTACCACACTATCAGCCGTCCCAATAATATTGATATCCGGAAATAATTCTAATAAATCATTCTGTAAAACCTGAATAGCCTGAGGCATATCGTCTATAAGTACTGCTGTTGGCATATGTTTTTGTTTGGTGCTAATTTACAATAAAAAAACCGTGCTACAGTCTGTAACACGGTTTCTAAAATCTTGAGCTAATAAAAATTACTTAGTAGTAGCTTTCTTAGTCGTGCTGCGAGTTGTTTTCTTTACCGCAGTAGTAGATTTCTTTTCCAAATCAGCCAAACGATCAGTCAAAGACTTGAAATCAGCAGCAGAAGGAATGTTCAATTTTTCAAGAATGTTAGTAACAGTCTCAGTCAAACGAGCCTGGAACTCATCTCTTTTAGCTTCTGTAGTCTCAACGAAATCGTTCACCACTTTTTTACCCTCATCTTCAGAAAGAGAACCTTTCTTTACTAATTCGTCGATGTTTTTCTGAATGTTTTCAGTAGCTGTAGAAATTAGACCTACACCTGTGTAAAGTACTTTCTTTAGTAAATCTGCCATGATAATGAATGTTTAAGATTGATTAAAAATTTTCGATAACGTTCTTAAAACGTTATTTGTATTCGTATTTATACTTCCTTTTTAGCAATAACCATGCAAATTGTATTGTGCCAAACTTCTTGTAAACCAATAAACATTTTTAAAAACAAGGTTATTTTCTATAAAAACTAAATAAAATTTTGTTAAGTTATTTTTTTACCAAAAAACCTACTGTGTTTTCAGAAGTTTCGACACTTTCAGACTTTTTTGAAACTTTAGAAAATTTTAATAAAAAGTGTCAAAATGTCCGATTTTGTCCGATTTTTATTTACTTTGATAGTGTGTCATTTTGGCAGAAGTGCTGTTTTGTCAGGTGTGAAGGATTTAGAATCATAGTAGAATTACTTAATTTTGTAGACGATAAGATAAGTACCTAAGTGTAAATAATCGTCATTACTAGAGCAGCGTATTTTTTCGTTAGACGAAGCTCATTTTAAGGATTATAGCTGGGCTACATGACGAAAAATAGCTGAAGTATAACGTAAAAAGACGCGCACTATGGTGTCGATTATTTATGCATAGGTATTTATACATTATTATAAATTAAAATGTAAGTGAAATTTAGAAAAGCAACGAGAGAAGATGTTTATGAAATCGTGAAGATGATAGCAAATGATAAACTTGGAAGATTAAGAGAAGATTTCATGGATCCGTTACCAGAAAGGTACTACATTGCTTTTGAAAATATCAATAATGATATTAATCAGGAATTAATAGTCTTAGAAAACGAGACAGGAGAAATAATTGGAACTTTACAATTGACATTCATTCAATACCTGACATATCAGGGAGGAATTCGGGCCCAAATAGAGGCAGTCAGAATAAAAGAAGATCAAAGGGGAAAAGGAATTGGTGAAAAAATGTTTAACTGGGCAATACAAAGGGCAAAAAAACGAAATGCACATTTAATCCAGCTAACAACAGATAAGAAACGACCAGATGCATTAAAGTTTTATGAAAAACTTGAATTTAAGGCATCGCATGAAGGAATGAAATTACATTTTAACTAAAAAAATCACATTGGGATATTTCATTTTTAAAATAAAAACAATTCTCTTTAAAGGGTATAATAAAAAGAGATGGATACGAATTGGAAAAACATTTCTCTCAATAATCGGCGCAATGTGGTTATTAACAGAAGTGTACGCTTTTGCCTATGAAAATTCTGAAACCCTGAAAAGCATGAAATCTTTTGTAGAAGGATATGCCATACCTATAATCCTACTTATTTTGCTGATCTCGATTCTTTTAGCTGCACCCAAGTTAAAAGTTTCAAGAAAATTATTTGGTACAGACATTAACATTATAATTGAATTTTGTGATATATGGAAAATGGAAGGCGCAAAAGTAATTTCAGGAGTTGACACTTTCGATTCAGATATTAACAAGGGCTTAGTAAGTGTAAAAACTTTACATGGACATCTTATTGAAAATTACTATGACGGCAAACCTGAAGAATTTGATAAAGATGTTTCTGATTTTATGAAAACCTATAATATTGAACCCATTACAACAGATTCAAAATTACCAGGAAAAAATAAAAGGTACGAAATAGGAACATCTGTCATTTTAAGACCTAAGGATCAATACATTTACTTCATGGCATTATCAAGCATGAAAAACAAAGGAGTAGTTGAGATAAAGCCAGCATATATTGATAAATCATTAGAAAATCTTTGGATATTTATAGAAGAATTTGCGCTTGAATATAATGATGTAATCAATATTCCTGTAATTGGAACCGGAAAGAAAAAACTACCAGCAATTTATACCAATCAGTTTCTTCTGTATAAAATCGTTGAGTCATTTGTAAGAAAAGTGAAATTACAACCATTTTGCAGAACATTGCGAATTTGTTTATACCACATGGATTTTGATAAATATGACCTCAATAAAATTCAAAATTATCTCGATGACTATGCAAATGAATATTTGCTTAAAAAATAAACTTGATTTTTACCCAAAAGAACCTAAGATAAATTCACACTATAATCTAGCGTTAATTATGTACACAAAGAAAGTTTACAAAGCAGTCGATATGGCAAAATGGACTCGCTATGAGACCTTTTTCTTTTTAGCCATTATAACCGTAGTCGTCGGACTATACTATTTTTTAGAACTGAATTGGGTAAGAATTCCCTGGACACCTTTGGCATTGATCGGTACAGCAGTAGCTTTTGTAATTGGTTTTCAAAACAACTCTGCTTACGGTAGAATATGGGAAGCGAGGAAAATTTGGGGAGGCATTGTCAATACTTCCCGGACTTTTGGCATGTACGATACTCAGATGTAGATTGTGAAAATAGCCATTGCTCAAATCAGGCCTGAAAAGGGAAATATTGAAAAAAATATTGAACTGCACAAAGAAATGATCCTGCTTGCTCTGACTGGGCAGGCAGAGGCTATTTTTTTCCCGGAATTATCTATTACCGGCTATGAGCCTGAACTGTCAGAAGTATTAAAAGTAGATTTGAATGACCAAAGATTCGGGATATTTCAGGAAATAAGTAATAAAGAAAGAATTACTATTGGCATTGGTGCGCCCACTAAATTCGGAGAAGAAGTACAGATTTCGATGTTGATTTTTCAACCTGATACATCAACGCATAAATATACCAAGCAAATTCTACACGATGATGAAAAGTCTTATTTCAAAGCAGGAAATGAACAAATAATACTAAAAATAAATGATGTCGCAATTGCTCCGGCTATTTGCTACGAAAGTTTACAAAAACGACATCTGGAAAATTCTCTACAAAAAGGAGCAAATATCTATCTGGCTAGTGTGGCAAAATCTCAAAAAGGAATAGATAAAGCAGGAGTCTATTTTCCCAAAACAGCTAAAGAAAAATTAATCCCAATACTACTATGTAATTGTATCGGATATTGTGATAGTTTTGAAAGTGCGGGGCAAAGTGCTGTCTGGAATAAGCAGGGAAAATTGATCGGAAAATTATCTAAAACAGAAAAAGGCGTTTTGATATATGATACAAAGGAAGAAATAGTAATTAATTTGAGTTAATGAAACAGAAAAAACTACTATCCCAAAGACATCCCATTTTGTACTTCATCTCCGTCTGGGAAAAAAGGATAAGAAGAACAATAAGTTGGTATATTGATAAAAAGAAATATGCCGGAGAAAAAAGCGCTGAAAAGCTACCTTTCCGAGTCAAAAAGCATCAATCAAAACTGTTGAAAAAGCTGGGTAAAACTGATATGCAGCTTCAATACAATAAAATTGACAACCTTAAAATAGTTGTTGAAAAAATCAATGGAGTCATTATAAAACCCGGAGAAACATTTTCTTTTTGTAAAACGGTAGGAAGACCAACACGAAAAAAAGGATACAAACTGGGTATGGAATTATCATTTGGCAAACCGAGAGCAGGAATAGGAGGAGGGATATGTCAAAGCACAAATTTACTGCATTGGCTGGCACTACATTCACCGCTTGAAATAACGGAAAGACATCACCATAGCATCGATCCATTTCCGGATGATGGAAGAGTTTTGCCCTGGGCAAGTGGAGCAGCAATATTCTACAACTACCTCGATTTTCAATTAACCAATAACACAGAATGGATTTTTCAGATCAATCTGTGGCTAACTGAAAAGCTCCTTGAAGGAGAAATAAGAGTAAGTGAAGAACTGGATTTTGCCTATCATATATTTGAACAAAATCATAAATTCCTGAAAAAGGACGAAGAATATTTTCGTACCAATGAAATATGGAGAAAAAAAATTGCGAAATTTAGAGGAGGAGCTTTATTAGAGAAAGAACTGATCGCAAAAAATTTCGGTAAAGTCATGTATATACCACAAGACTACGAACTAGAGTAAAAACACTTTATCTGACCTTATTCTAAATATGAAGGAGATCAATTTAATGAAATATTTAAAATGAATACAATCATCGGAGGACTTATATCTGTCCTGACACCCTTAGTTTTTCCCTTTCTCATCATTATTCCAGTGATATTCGAAAAGCTGGGTAAGTCTCAGAAACAACATAAGAGCAACATATTCTTTTTCGGCTGTCTGACGATCACATTTTTTGTAGTCATCATGAACATATTCTTTCAGGCAGAGGACATGAATATGATCGTTGAAGATAGAAGACCGGAAACGGTACTCAGCTTTATGCAGATAATTTTTCTAATCTGGTTCTTACTAAGCTTCTTTAAACCGTTTGAAAAACTCCATCAAACTCCTTGGTTACTTATTTTCAGTATGATAGGAATTGTAGTACTTAGTTGCAAATTGGCACTTATATCTATGGCGACAGCAGGACCGATTATAGGTTCGATTATTATTTCTGAAGTAACTAATAATGATGCTACTAATGTAATAAGACCGCTGCTGGGTTTTTCAATAGGGCTAATTATACCTTTTATGATCGTTCAATATTTTATACAAAGGCACTATCAAAATTTAAGCTCAAAAAAGTGGTGGAAAATATTACAAATATCTGTGGCAGTTTACTTGATCGGGGGAGCTATGATCAAGGTCTTTAAAGTTTATGGACAAACATTTATTTAAATGAATTAATCTCGTCATTGGATTGTTAATTCAATATGCAGATATATAAGCACAATAATTCGGATGATAACAGGATAAAATAAAATGAAAATCGAAATTACATCAGCTGAACCAATTGAGCGATTTACCTACAAAGTCGTTGCGCAGGGAGGAAAAGATCATTTTGGCAATGTTCGACTAAAAGACACGTATCTGCCTATTTATACAGGAATTTTGAAAGGCTGTAAGTCAGATGAATTTGATGGTTTAATTTTAACATCAGATTTGCAGGGGAATGTTATTGAAAAAGAAGAGATAAAGTTACTGGGAGAAGTGCTTCCTGATTTTTTGCAACTTTTATTAAAAATAGAATTTCCCGAAATAAAGACAGAAAAAGTAGGTGTTTTGCTATGTGGAGACTTGTTTGCAAGAATAGATAAAAGAGGAGGGGAAGGAGATGTAAAAGCAGTATGGAAAACTTTTAAGAATTGTTTTGGATTCGTTGCGGGGGTTGCGGGTAATCATGATTACTTTGGCAGTAAATCTGAATTTGAGGAATTTCAAAGAGAAAAAGATATTTATTATTTAGACAGGCAAATTAGAAAGATCAGAGGGATAAAAGTTGGAGGAATAGGGGGCGTAATAGGCAGACCAGATAAGCTATTTCGAACAGAAGAATCCGAATATTTATCAGAACTTCGAAAGCTTTTGAAAAAAGCACCGGATCTGATCCTGCTACACGAGGGACCTGATAGCGAAAGCCCTTCAAGGCATGGAAACGAAAAAATCCGGAAATTGATCGAATTATCCAACAACCAGATCATTTGTTTTGGACATAATCATTGGGATGAATTATTGATAAATAAAAGAAATGGGAATCAATACGTCAATCTCGACGGAAAATGCCTGATATTGATTAATGAAAAATAAAATTAACATGAAGTCAGATGGAGTCAATGTGCCAAAGACAGGAATATGGATTTTATTAAATATTCTTTTGCTCAGTTTTCATTCTTTAAATGCACAAGTAGAACCAACCGAGATTCCCATAATAAAATCATTTTCTCCAGATTATGTTGACTACGAAAGACAGGACATTGACTCTACCTGCATGGTCGTATTTCAGGGAGGCTTGTATTTTCCTCCTCCTCCACCACCGCCACCTTCCACAGCAACAAAAGAAACATTTTTATCGTATGATAGCTTAAAACAAGCCTTGGATTCGGTATACTATAATAGTATAGGAGAATATGACCCGGAAACCGAAATGTCCAGATATTCTATCACAAACGAAGCCATAAACGCCCAGGGAAAATTCAATCCCTCAATACTCTGGGAAACCAGGCAATGTTATGATCTTAAAGCATCTCAAAAGCTATTAAATATTTTAGAATGCAAAGAAAATAAAAGTGAATATCTTAGTGTACCTGCATTGTGTTTTCAACCAAGATTAAGTCTTTTACTGTATTCAGAAGGAAAAATAAAGGGACATTATGATATTTGTTTTGAATGTTCCAGGGTAAAATATAAGCAGAATGAAGAATCTCTATGCATTGATATAGAATATCTTAAAGAAGAAATTGAAAATAAAGGCTTTCCAATAATTAAGAGTTATGAAGATTTTGTAGCATTTAAAAAGTCTTTATCTAATTGAAAAAATAAAAGGAATAAAGAAAATGATATTACCCAATAAGCTACAGAAAGGCGATAAAATAGGTTTTTTTTCACCCTCTTCCGCAGCTACAAACTGGGCACCTAAAAGATTTGAAAGAGCTAAGACTTTTCTGAAAAATAAAGGCTTTGAATTAGTTGCTGGAAGCCTGACAGGTAAAAACGATCACTATCGCTCAGGTACTATAAAAGACAGAGTTGCCGAACTGAATCAACTCATCCAAAATCCGGAAGTAAAATGTATTATTTCCACCATCGGTGGTTCCAATTCCAATTCTTTACTGCCTTACATCGACTACGATTCACTAAGAAAAAACCCTAAGATCATTATTGGATATTCCGATGTAACCGCCATACTTTTTGGTATATACGCAAAGACGGGTCTAGTTACATTTTATGGTCCTGCTTTGGTAGCATCGTTCGGAGAATTAGGAGATGTTGTGGAGTCGACTTTTAAATACTTTGAAGAAATTTTAATTCAAGCCAATTTCCCACATAAGGTGAAAAACCCAGATCAATGGACAGAAGAATATATTCCCTGGGAAAAACAAACAAGAGCTAAATCCTTGATAAATAATAAGCTGATAACGCTAAAAGAAGGTAAGGCAACAGGCAGGCTGATCGTTGGTAATTTAAATACTATGCTGGGAATATATGGTAGTCCGTTCATGCCCAAAATCGAAAAAGGTGATATATTGGTTATAGAAGATAGCTTGAAAACTGCCGATGTCATTGAACGTTCTTTTGCCCACTTGAAAATTAATAGTGTTTTCGATAAAATTGGTGGCTTGGTATTGGGAAAACATGAAAAATTCGATGATTGTGGTTCTGGCAGAAAACCCTATGAAATATTAGCAGAAGTTATGGGGAATGTAGATTTTCCTGTATTAGCAGAGTATGATTGTGCGCATACGCATCCAATGATAACTTTACCAATAGGTATTCAGGCAAAGTTGGACACAACCAATCAGTCAATTACTTTATTGGAAAAATGGGTGAAATAAGTAGAAGTTTTTAAACAACTTCGTAATCATGGATCAAGCCTATTGAATCACACCAGAAAAACTAACACTTCCATCTGCCTGAAAACCAGCTTGCAATTCTAATGAATTTTGAGCCTGATAGGTAGCTTCAGCATCTTCACTAAGGGTGTTATTTGCAGTGATCGTACCAGCTTTGATAAAAACAATATTACCATTATTGATATCATCATCAATATGCAATGTAGCCGGGCAAAAAGGCTCAGAATCATAGGATAAAAAAGCCAGAATGTCTGCATTGGAAGCCGTAGCAATAATCGCTTCCAATCCTGCTGGTACGTTGTCAAATCGACTAAAATCAAACCTACCGATCAAATCCGGATTAAAAACTGTACCAGGAATCATATCGGCACTTAATACATTACTATTATGAAAAAAAGGCTGATAATTATTTACACTATTCCAGTCGGTATACGTTACAAAACCCAATTGTACTTCATCAGGAAAATCGGGACGCATGTAACGTTGATGCAATACCCAGGATTGTCCGGGCAAGCGGTATAGAACGATCAATTCAGCCCCAATGCGAGCCACACGAATTTGGACATTACTCGAAGTACTGATAGGGGAGATGGACAGAACAGAATTACCATCTGTAGTCGTTTTTACTTCGAGGTGCGGACCAGCTCCACCACTGGCAAATCCAGTTGACAAAAAGATATAATTTTCACCGCCAGGCGTCCAGTCGGCTAATGCTCCATTAGGATAATTGCGTGGGGTTCTCACCATAATACCTGCCAATGAAAAAGACGGACCAGGAATATTATTCTCAGCACGATTCGTAGCTGTAATTTCAGTCGTCATCACGAAATTTTGATCGACCATTTTAAACAATAAAGTCCCTTTATAATCCTCATACCACGAACTCGTATGCGGCATCATGTACAAATGCCCGGGTTCGGAAGTATTAATATCATAAACCTCAAGTTGCTCAACATTCCAGCCTTCTGTATCATTAATGTTTTGCCAGTTGGCAAATAAGGTAGCTGCATGATCAAACTCATCATTCAATAATTGAATTTGAGTGTATGAATTGTGCACAAAAAAGATAAATAAGGAAAGGAAAAATAGGCGTTTATTCATGGTGCATAATTTATATAATATGTTTTAAATATACAGAGTTTTAAATAAACTTGCCAGCATACTTTGCTAATGTGTGTATAACAAATTGCCCAGTTTTACTAAATTTTACTCCGTTGTCCACCCCCTACATCCCCTCCGAAGGGGGACAAAAGGCGTTAAAATCCCCCTTTGGAGGGGGCGCAGGGGGTGGAATGCCGAGCGATTTTGTGCAATTTGTTATACACACTTTGCTAATCAGATGATAAGTGCTAGGACTGAATTAAGTTATTGCTAATAAAGAGTAGGTTTTGTTAGCAA
>JAHDFX010000187.1 GCA_020627965.1 Saprospiraceae bacterium
TAATCAAGGCGGCTGAAATTGAGCTATGCCTTAGCATAGTGAATTTTCAGGCAACGCAGAGTAGCGGGAAAAGATTATTTAGCTCTATACGAAATATTTCAGAATAAAGTCTAATAAAATTGAAAGACTATTTTTTATTTTTTTAAATAGTTTATTATCAGTCTTGTTGAGTATTAATTGCCTTATATTTTATTTCTGAAATTGATTCAACCCGATTTTAAAGAACCTGTTTTATGATACTGTCATATTTAGGTCTAAAAGATGCTAACTCTATATTGGCTTAAAGTCAAAAAAGTATCTTTGTAGTCAATCAATTCAATAAACATTTGATCATGAGACTACAAGTACTGGCTACCCTATTATTTTTCCTTATTCAATTATCCCTTTTTGCACAGCATAAAGGAGATGGACCTGATGCCCCAACAAGAGCAAATGTTGATCCTGCACTGGCACCATTTTATCATGGTGTGGCTTCTGGTGATCCTTTATCCGATGCTGTAATTATCTGGACACGTGTGACTAGTGATTCTGCTGTCGTTGATGTAGAATGGCAAATGGCATTAGATACTTCCATGACGCAGGTGGTACAACAGGGCATGCTTAGCACAGATGCAAGTGTAGATTATACTGTAAAAGTCGATGTAACCGGATTACAGCCAGACACCTGGTATTTCTATGAATTTAGAGCGCACGACAAATACTCCATTCGTGGTAGAACCCGAACTGCGCCTGTAGGGGATATAGATAGCCTTCGTTTTGCTGTAGTTTCCTGTTCTAATATGGGGCATGGCTATTTTAATGCTTACCGTCTGATCAAAGATCGTAATGATATCAATGCTGTTATTCATCTGGGCGATTATATTTATGAGTATGCTGATGGAGAATATGGCAATGTCCGTACACTGGAGCCATTGGATGAGATTGTTGAGCTTAGTCATTACCGGCTAAGACATTCTCATTATAAATGTGATGCCGACCTGCGGGCTATTCATCAGCAATACCCTATGATGAGTGTATGGGACGATCACGAAACAGCCAATAATTCCTGGAATGGTGGTGCAGAAAATCACAATCCTGCTGACGGAGAAGGTGATTGGTTTGATAGAAAATCGGCAGGTATTCAGGCTTATCATGAGTGGATGCCTTTACGGAAGCCTGACCCAACCAATGATGAGCGTATTTATCGTAGAATAAGCTATGGTGATTTGGTTGATTTACATTTATTAGATACCCGCCTGATAGGACGTGATGAGCAAGATGGAGCCAATAACGACCCTGACAGAACGATGCTTGGTGAAGATCAGTTCAACTGGCTGGTGGATGGCATGGATAATTCTAATGCACAATGGCAGGTATTATGTAATCAGACGATGATGGCGCCCTTAGAAGTTTTTGGCGGACCTATCAATACAGATCAGTGGGATGGTTATCCGGCAGAACGAGAGAATTTACTAAATTCTATTCTGGCGAATAATGTTGAAAATGCAGTAGTCATTACTGGTGACATACACACTTCCTGGGCAAATGACCTGCCCCGTTCTTCTTATGATCCTGATACGGGTGCCAACTCAGCAGGTGTAGAGTTTGTCGTACCTAGCGTTACCTCTGCTGGCTTACCGATCAGTGGGGGAGAGGCTTTGGTACAGGCTTTTAATCCGCATATTAAATACATTGACTTGTCTCAACATGGCTACATTATATTGGATGTCAACAAACAACGTGCTCAGGCAGATTGGTATTATGTAAATACAGTGGAGAATCCATCCATTGTAGAGGATTATGCGATTGGATACTGCTCAGATTCGGGTACACGTTTTATCAAACAAGCACCTGGGGCAGCTCCCGCAAATCCTGGCATTATGGGAACTCAGGCACCGCCACTACCTCGTCCGAATCCTATAGTAAGTGTTGAAAAGCCAGAAGAATTGGTTTTCCTTGGGGTACACCCGAATCCATTTAGTGAGCAGATATATGTTCAGTATTATATCCGTGAAACGAATGATGTCTTTTTGAGTATCGTAGATGTTGCGGGGAAAATAGTTTTGCAGGAAAAATATGCTCAACAAACACCAGGGCTGGTCAATCTTGCTTTAGATGGCGGGCATCTGCCGGCGGGTTCATATTTTATGATATTACAAAGCGGACAGGATATTTCTCAAAAGTTATTGATGAAGGCTAAATAATAACTTATTAAGTTTTAATGCTCTTTAAAAAGAGTATAAATTCCTTTTTAATTGTTTTTTATAAATAAAATATTGTTTTATGCTTTAATTTTTGAAGGCGAAAAAGTGTAAAAAACTTATAAAAATAGACCATAACTTTGTGGTGTATAATCGCAATTTGAAAATTAATTTAAAAACAATAATTATGAAAACAATTATCATTACAATCAATTTACTACTACTCTTTTTAACCTCTCTGACCATGTACGGACAGGGGCGCTATGATGTACGATTCGTTCAGATGGAGTCTACGCAGTCTGGCATTGCTTTGGTTGATATTGAAATTAAAGCGCATGACTCTACTACTGAATTTTATCTGGCAGATCAGAATTATCGATTTTCATGTTACCGGACGGACATTCTTTTTAATCCAGGTAATACATCTTCTACATTTGATGTACCTTCTACATCAATTGTGGAAGAACTGGAAGTTTCTGGTTTGGTAGAAGGGCCGTCTATTTATGGTACACATACACTGACAGGTTCACTAGATACTATAATCTCCTATAATGTTGAATTAAATGGTGGTTCCGGATTGTATGTAACTACTCATACATGGATTAAGGTAGGGCGTTTGGCTTTTGAGCTGACTTCTCCTGATGTTGAATTGAGACTAGTCTGGCATCAACAAACTGACTTCCCTGCTACTTTTGTTAGCGAAAGAATAAATGGTCAACTAATCCCCGTTCAGGAAGGTGATTATTATGACCTAAACTCAACATCTTCATTTACAGTTGATGCTTATGATATAAACAGAGAAATAGTAGATATAGAAGTTTTCCCAAATCCGGTTTATGCCAATATGCCTTTCAATGTAAAAATAGATACAGAAGAACCTGGGGGACAGGGTAGAATAGCCGTAAAAAATGGATTGGGGCAGACAATATACACAGAGTCAGTTAATTTGACGACTAGTAATGAATTGATTGAAGTTAGAATGAACGGAGTGCCTCCCGGAGTTTACTGGTTGAGTCTCGAAACCGATGACTGGACATCGCATAATCATCCTATTATAGTGAAAATGTAAACGCCTGCTAAGTAATTGGGTTGATTGGGTGCAATATGGGTACTCCGTCAACTCAATTCCTTTATAAAAGAAATTTCAAAAACTACTCAAACAGCCTTGGTATCAATTCGTAATAAGTTTTTCGCTGTATCTTGGATTTGAGCCATACGGCATAATCTATTACTTCATTGGAGCCAGGCTCAAATTCGGGCGATTCCTGTATAAAATTCTGAGCTTTAGCTAAGAGGCGTTTATCTTTGAATGAATCTGGATTCCGAATTACATCAGTCAAAATATTAATAAATTGTTGGTCTCTTGTGTGTAAATCTTGTTTTAGCAGGTGGTTGAATTTGCGTTTTATTTCCCGGCTTTTATTATATGCATATGCAATGTCTTTATTGTCAAAACGAACAATTAATTCAATGATGAGTAATCTGAGCTGGAACTCTTCATTTAGCTTATTAAATCCTGTATCTGTTAATATTTTAGCTAGGCTTTCAAGGCTATGTTCGTATTGTCCTGCTGTGTAGTATAGCGAGCAAAGATTCAAATTTAGATATAAAGAGATAGACTCGGGCTGAGTATGTAACTCTTCCCGTTCAAAGGCCAATAATAATTCGATAGCTTTCAGATTTTTGCCAGAAAAAGTATATTGCAACATTCTGCTTTGACAATATTGCCATATGTATTTATAGTAAAATACTCTATCATACTGAAGCAAAGCTTTGAACAACTCGTCGGTATATTGAGGCACTTCCTTGTAACGCTTGATCTTTAATAAGGCATTGACTATCCATGAAATATGTACGATTTTATCTGCAAAATTAGCTTTTACATATACTTTGTGTGTTTCAAAATTGTCATAACTGTCTATTAGATAGTCACATAAAGCATGATAATCTCTTTTCTGCAATAGAACGTTTCTGATACTTTGGTATATTTTGAGTTTTACCTCTGCCGAATTACGGAAAGCTTCATTTTGGAGCAGGCGACTACTCATTTCTTCTAATTCCTGAACAATACGCTGGTTTTTACCTAAAAAATTGGTTTGGGATATTTTGTAATTTATACTGGCAAGCAAATGGTCTAACTGGTTGATAGATAGCATCATGTCGTGATAATGGTTCTGTTGCTGGATGTACTTTGTAGGATCGTCATGAAGGTAAGGAGCGATTTGAATGAGTTTTTTGGTGATAAGGCTCAGTAATTCATAATTTTCTATTTTTTTAGCTGTTTTTTCAGCTTTTTTTAAATACTGTTTTGCTTCCTTGAAAAGAGATTTATCCCAGGAAAGCTGGAATAATTGGAGGTTTCTGTACACCTTGAATTCACTATGCTTCTTCTTGTGTAATTGAATGAGACTATCCTCTATTTCCTCGGTTAATTGGTTTTTAAGTTTGGCGAAAGCCCCTTTGGAACCATCATAACAGGCGATTTCACGAATATTTTCATCATATTCATCTACATCTTTATATTTGATAGAATTGTAGATTAAGGTAATTTTTTTATCTTTTTTGCTTTTAAATCTATTAGAATGTGATTTAAAATTTCTTGATTCATAGTGATTTAGGTTTTTTATTAAATTGGAAAGCTGATATTTCATGATTTAGATAAAGGTAAAAAACGAATAGTAAATGTAAGAAATATTCATAAAAACGCAGCATTTTTGTACTAAATATTTCGGTTATGTGTATTCGCAACTTACTTATAGAGACTTTTATTGTCATCTTTTTACTGGTGCAAACGGATATATCTGCACAGACAAATATAGATATAGAGTTTCTGGATTTTGCGGTGTCTGATACGGTAACTATTGGTGGTACAATGGAGCTGACGGGTACACTTCATAACAAAGGAACTAACACGATACCAGCCAATTGGGGTATGGAAATGGTTGCAGATGAAATAGGAAACTCATTTCCATCCACACCTTATGGAATATCGGATGTAACGGATAATTTTTCTAATCCCCCTATTGAACCCGGCGATTCATATGTATTTACAAAGCAAATTGAGGTAGACCCTCAATATTTTGTTGCGGAGCAAAATGCGGTCATCATTATATGGCCTGTAGAATCTCTCATTTATCAGGATACAGATACGATCAACAATATTTATATAGACACTATTCGGGTAAGAAGTTTTGCCTACAAACTTGAAGAGTACAACAGAAGAGCAGAACCTGTTGTCATGAAAGGAGAGGAATGTTCAGCCACTTTTATTGGACAAAATATAGAAGATATAGTCGGCTTCAGATTTGAAAATGACAACTGGATACAGATACCTGTTCAAATTGATGAAATGGTAGAATTGGACATGTCGACTCCCTATGGTACTTCTTATACAGAAGGATTAGTTGGACAAACCTATTTATTCTACACAGACGAAAATACATTTATTGGGGCTGACAGTGATCCTGGTTTTGATGAAAACGATGAATTGGTTTTCATGGTGAGTGATGCGGGTATGTATGCGGAAACAAATTCCAATCCTCCTGGTGTTATCGATGGTAGTGGAGTAGAGGTGGAGGTATTGGATCCGCTTAATTCAAGCAGACGGTACGTTTATTTATACCTTCAGGATGGTTCTTTATTGCAAGATGCTGGTGTACAATATGTCGATTATCAGTTTGAACCTTTATATGATAATTATCCGATAACTGATGGGACTGAAAATACCTGGATAAATACGGATTATTATTCATGGAATTTCTCGGATACCTGGGTAAGCGATGGCATGCAAATCAAACATGGTACAGTACCGGGAGATGATTTGTTAGAAAAACAATTATTGCTGCTGGGACCTGATCTATGTGAACAAAATGAAATGGTCTTTTCCGATAGTTTTAATTTGAGCGTATTTCTTACCAATAAAAATGGAGCTGTTCGAGCAATTCGTTCATACATGGGAGCAGGTGATTATGCCTTTACACAACGAACACATCTATTTTACCAGCGTAAGCAGGATATCATCACTGATATTAGGACGGATCAGCCTTTGCTTTACTACGATCTGTTCAACTATAATAGTAATATACAAGGATTGAGCTATACCAATAATGGATTCGTAGACGGAATACCTATTGATGGGATTAATGAAAATAATGCTACTGATTTTTTATTGGAATGGGAAATGGTAACAGGAGATCAGGGAACATTATTTCTAATGCATAATGTAGATCAGGGTGCATCTGAATCTTTTACGGTACAGGTAGATAATTACTGGAATGATGGTGCGCAAGGATCAGATTATAATTGTCTGGATAATGGATCAGGATATGGCAGTAGCGGCATAATTGTGAATGTACCTAATATATGTACAGAACCTCTTAATCAGGCATGTAGTGAAGATGATTTCCTGAAATTGGAAAGGAGTATCTATTTTGAGAAACCCAATTTGTCTGTTCTGGATGCATTTGTACATGACAGATATAATGATGTACCCTTACAAATGACATGTTCGCCATATTCACTGCCCTGTTACCGATTAGAGCTGACTGCCTGGTTGGAGGGAGCATATGATGAGGGTTCGGGAGAAATGCTTACCAGCCTCAATCTGATGAAGTTATTGCCTGGGCAAACTATAGATGATGAATTGGCTATTGCCACACCTCCCGGACAACCTTATAATGCAAGCCCATGGAATTACACGGGTATGGAAGGCATAGGTTTTATGGATAGTGATTATACTACAGATGACGTAGATTGGATATTAGTCTATGTGAAAACAGCGAGTGGATATACTTTAAAACGAATGGCCGGAATCATTCAGAAGAACGGAGTAGTGAGATTTGATAATTCCTGCCCATTGGAAATAATTCCGGGCATTGATAATTTTCATTTGATGCTGGAGCATAGAAACCATATGGGAATTACTACTATTGATCCTATAGCTGCAAGTGATGGAGCAATATCATTTGATTTTAGAGCAGCGCCCGGAATTGTATCGTCGGTTCTTTACGGTTACAAAGAAATATTACCCGGGGTATGGGCTATGCATGCGGGGGATGCAGATAAGATCACAGATGAAGGAGGACACGATGTTAATGCAGCCGATAAGGTCTTATGGGATTCCGAAAATGGTATATTTCTTCAGTATTTGAATACTGATTTAAATATGGATGGAGAGGTGAATGGTGCTGATAAAATATTATGGGGGCTTAATAATGGCGTATCAGTACCTATTCAAAATTGATTTGCTAAAATTTAACGAAGAAGTTGTCATGAAATCAATTAAGATCGTACTAAGTTTATTGCTAATACTAATGGGCTATCAGGCAATGCAAGCCGAAGCCGGACAATATGACCTGAGATTTGTTCAGATCGAATCTACACAATCAGGTATTGTACTTGTAGATATTGAAATTAAAGCCCATACAGAAGACAGAGAATTTTATCTGGCTGACCAGAATTATCGTTTTTCATTTAATGAAACGGCTGTGTTGCCTTACACAAATGATGCTCCTTCTGTAAACGTTAATGAGGAACTCAATATATCCGGCTTGATTGGGCAGACTTATTATGACAATCATCATTTGAATGGTTCTGTAGAAAATATTATCTCTTATAATGTAGAATTATTAAGTGGAGAAGGAGTTTATATAAGCGCAGATACTTGGGTAAAGGTAGGACAAGTAGCTTTTACGCTGATCTCTCCTGATGTAGAATTAGAGCTGACCTGGCATAAAATTGCTGATTTCCCAACTACTTATATTGCTGAGAAAAAAGATAATAATCTATCTCGTCTTGATGAGGGAAATTATTACGACCTGACTTCGACGCCACTCGATAATAATGATTTAGCAGCAGAAGAAATGGCATTTGAGATATTCCCAAATCCTGTTAGCTTAAATAATCCTTTTCAGGTCAAAATAAATAAAATGGCAGGAAAGGCGGAGCTTGTATTTGCTAATGGGGTAGGGCAGGTGATATCTAGTCAGTCAATTAATTTGACTGGCAGCGAACAAATGATAGAAGTGCAAACAAGCAGATTACCTGCCGGGATTTACTGGTTGAGCCTTCAAACTAACGATTCAAAGTTTGAAACTCAACCGGTTTTTATAAAAAAATAAGCATAGAAAATACCGGAAGTCATTCTTCCGTGTCAAGATAGTTGTTGAATACTGAAGACCGAGAAATCGGTACGGCTCCCAAAAGAGGGAGCCTTTTTATTTTAGCAGACTTGAAACCAATATATTTTTTAGATTACTTAATTTTACTCCCATGAAAACCAAACTACTTTTTTACATACTCTTCTTTATCTGTCTGGGCATCACCACGGAGGTATTTTTCACAGCAATTAGTGATGCATTCGCTCAATTCAGCAATGAAGAACCTGTCAATATGCGTTTGATGGGGCACACTTATATCTGGATGGCCTTCATTTATGGCTGGATTCCTGTATTGTTTGCTATAGGCTATCCTAAAATTTCAAACTTACCTTTATTTATCCGGCTGTTGGTGTATATTTTATTTATTTATATCATCGAATTTGTTAGCGGCTTTTTATTAGAACAACTAACTGGCAGATGTCCCTGGAAATATGATACAGGTTGGCATATCATGGGATATATCCGGCTGGATTATGCCTTGTTCTGGATGTTTTTTGGATTTATTTTAGAACGAGTTTATGTCTTTCTGGAAGAGCATTTTCAATTTACATAGAATGTTCTTTTTTACAATACTCCGTATTGATATTGAGAATGCTCCGCATTCGTTTAAGAGCTAATGTCATTTGACGATCAATAAATTATAAAAAACCTGAAAAATGGATTTTATTTTTTGAGCATGTGGGTATTCTGCAAACGCTCAAAAATATTACTAATGAAAAAATTAAAGTGAATATCCTGATTGTCAATATACTGGATGTATGAGCTTTATGTTGATTTACATTTGACTGATAAAAGCAAAAACGAATACGGAGTATTGTTTAAATAATCGCACAATTACTCCAATCTTGTAACATACTTATACTATTTCCGTAAAATAGATATTAGATATTTCTAACATTTGTATCGCGGATTTTAATATAAGTATGACTGCACATAAAAAGGCTACACGAATACCAGGAGAAGACTTTCTGGATTGGTGCAAAGATGAGATCAAACGCATTCTGCAAGTTTGGAAAAAGGACTCAGAGGCAGAAGCTAACCAACAGTTTGAAGCACTGAAGCGAATATGTATGAAACAAAAGCAATGGCGATCCTTAATGATCGTTTATATTGATTTTGGAACACACTATCATTATGCGGGAAATTATATCAAAGCACAGGAAAAGTTTGAAGCTGCTTATAAGGTAGCTGTTCAATATGAATTTAAAGAATCGATTGCAGAATTATACTATTCACTTAGTCATTGTTATGCGGCATTAGAGTTATATGATGAAGCCCTGGAAAATCTCCAGAAAGGAATTGTGCTTTCAAAAGAATTGGAGCAATATGAAGCTACAGTGCAGGGAGTTTCGATTATAGTAAATTTGTATAACAGGCATAAATCTTATGAAAAGTCTCTTGAAACCTTGGAAGAGAACAGAGAATTGCTCGTTAGAGGGATGTCTAGCCCTACTATACACCACCTAAATTGCCTGATGCTTTATTCTAATAATTACAAAGTACTAGGAAAACATACTCAGGCATTAAATTATCTTGGTCAAGTTGAACTCCTGCTGGATGGCGCAAAAAGAACATTGAGGGAGATTCATTATGAAGAAATTTATATTGCTACACAAGGCGAATATCTGGATGTATGTATGATCTTGGAAGATTGGGATCATGCACGAATATATGCAGATGCTATTATAAAATGGCTGCAACAGCATGAGAACATGTTTGAAAAACGTAGTTTTTATGCAAGAATCATCCTTGGTAAATACCTGTATCAACAAAAAGAATATCGCAAAGCAGCCAATTGTCTGGAGAAGAATCTGAATAGTAAATTCAAGCTTTTTGTACACTATGACACTTATCCTTATTTGATGAAATGTTATGCTGTGCTTAAAGAAAAAGAAAAACTTCTGCAACTTATTGATAAACAGGAAGACTTCTCTAAACAATATCATGATAATATTCGCTCTTCTGAAGCACTTAAATACGAGTTTTTACGAGAACGTCATGAAACTAAAATAGAACTGGAACATCAAAAAAAGATATTAGAGAATGTCAATGAAATGAATGATGGGCTCCAGAGGTTTGCGAATATCGCCTCTCATGACCTGCGTGAGCCTCTACGAACCATAGGTTCATTTTCTCAATTAGCCAAGAAAGCTTTACAGAAAAAGCAATATAACAGGTTGGCCAGCTATGTGGACTTCATAGAACAGGGCGCTAACTCCGGTCAAAAGCTGGTATCTAATCTTTATACCTATGCCAAACAGGGTTTTGAGAGCCTAGTCGTAGAAGAAGTAGATTGTAAAAAACTGGTAGAATTGATCGTATTACAGCTAGATAACCAAATATCCAGACAAGGAGGGAAGGTAGAAATAGGGGATTTGCCTATGATAAAATCTGTCCGTTCAGGCTTATTGCTGGTGTTCCAGAACCTAATTTCCAATGCCTTAAAATTTATCCCACCTGAACGAGAACCGCTAGTCAGGATAGATTGTCGAGAGGAAAACAATATTTACTATTTCACAATAACCGACAATGGCATTGGTATACCTGAAGAAAAATGTGCTCAAATATTTGAAGCTTTTACTCGCCTGAATGCTCGTCATCAATATGATGGAACCGGACTCGGACTGGCTACCTGTAAACGTGTGGTCGATAATATGGGAGGAGAGATATCAGTACAAAGCGAAGTAGGAGAAGGAACTACTTTTATTGTTGCACTTGCAGAAATGGTATAACAGCTTGTTTCTATGAAAACGTTTATTGCTCGTGAATTTTAGGGTTTTAACATGACAGTAAATAAAAATACAAAATCGAAAAAGGAGAATTTCAAGGCTTGGTGTGACCTTGAAATCAAGCGTATTTTACATATCTGGTCAGAAGAATCTGAAGATAAAGCCGTTCAGGAATTTAAAATACTGAAGGAGGTGTGCCATCAGCAAAAACAGATGGAGTCATTGGCGGGAATACATCGGATATTGGGAATGCAGCATTATTATAGAGGAAATTACATTAAGGCTTTAGGTGAATATAATACAGGGCTGGATGTAGGATTTGAATATAAAGTTTTAGATAAAATACCGACGCAATATTATGCGATAGGGGCATGCTACAGGGCATTAGGCTTATATGATAAAGGCACAGAATCTGTACAAAAAGGAATAAGAATGGCCCGACAACTCAATAAGAGTGCGGATATAGTGCAAGGGCTTACGCAGATAGGAAATTTATATAATGCTAATAAACTTTTTAAAAATTCCATAGAACTACTGGATAATAATAAAGAGTTATTGGAATTGGATACAGTACAGGTCTCTATAGGTAATTTCAATGCTTTAATTCTTTACGCAACTAGCTATAAAGCACTTGGAAAATATGTTACGGCAATGGACTATCTGGTACAGGCAGATCATGTATTGGAGAAACTCAAAGAACATGTAAATAATGCAAATTATCAGGAAGGATATGCTATTTTACAAGGAGAATATCTGGCGGTATCTGCATATCAGCAAGATTCAGATCGGGAAAAAAAGCATGCTGGAATGCTGATGAATTGGTTGGAACAGAACGAGGGGATGTTTGAGAGACGTAGTTACTATATAAGAATTACTCTGTCCAGGTATCTTTATCAGCAAAAAGAATATCGCCAAACAGTTAATTATCTGGAAAAGAATCTGGAAGTAGATGCTATGACCTTCTTCGATCATGATACTTATCTTTACTTAATGAAGTGTTATACCATTCTTGATGAAGAGAATAAACTTATTCGGTTGATTGACCAACAAGGGGGATTTATTGAAGAATGTCATGACAATATTCGTGCTTCTGAATCACATAAATACAATTATCTAAAAGAGAATCATGAGACAAAAGTAGAGCTTGAGCTTCAAAAAAAATTATTGAATAACGTCAATGAAATGAACGCCAGCCTGCAAAGGTTTGCCAACATTGCCTCACACGACTTACGAGAGCCTTTAAGAACAATAGGCTCCTTTTCACAATTAGCCAAAAAAGCCTTAGAAAAAGAACAATATGATAAGCTGGAAAGCT
>JAHDFX010000188.1 GCA_020627965.1 Saprospiraceae bacterium
TCGTAAATAGGAATTGCTCCATTCACCTGTATGGGTATAAGGGTGTTCTGTCCTAGATACTTCTTCTATGGAGGCTACCATTGTATTAATGGTAATGGATCTGCCACAATATTCAGCACATCCGCTTATTCAGGCGTACAAAGCAACGATTGAATTATTAAAAAGTAAGACAGAACAAGCCTATCAGAATTTATTAAACCTATTGGCATCAAATGCTACAGTTATTTCAAAAGGAGATTTAAATGGTTTTTATATTGGGGCAGCCAATTTTTGTAGTGAGCAGATTCGCAAAGGAAAGTTTGATTATCATGACTGGTTTGAGATTTTGAAGATCATGGAGGAAAAAGATTTGCTTATTGAGGGTGATTTTATTCCTGTTGCTAAATTGAAAAATGCCGTTACAGCAAGTTGTAGAATTGGTAAATTTGATTGGGCAATAAGCATTATTGAAAAATACAAACCATTTGTTCGTAAGCCTGTTCGCGAAAGTGTGTATCATTATAATATGGGTGTAGTTGCTTTTTATCAAAAAGATTACTCCAAGGCTTTACATCATTTTGTTCGGGTGGAAAGTATCAACCTAAGTTATGATATTAACGTCCGTACGATGATTATGAAAGCTCATTATGAAATGGATAAAGAATATGATGAGCGGACTTTACAAATTTATCGTTCTACAGAAAAGTACTTTAAAACTCATACTGTTCTTTCTCCCAAAAGTCGAAAAGCATATAAAAACTTCATTAGAATACTTATCAACCTCTATCGTATTCGTCATCAGGCTACTAAAGTGACATTGGAACGCCTACAGGAAAAGCTGGAAAAACAGGAAGTAAACAGCGATAAACAGTGGTTATTAAAAAAAATTAAAGATTTAGACGGCACCAAGGAATAAATTCCGGCACAGGTCATAGGAAATATATATCTTTGCGATTCATTGTTTTATAATTCATCATTCCAAAAAATGAGTGTAATAGAAATGCGGGTGCCGACCATCGGCGAATCCATCACGGAAGTAACTTTATCTCAATGGCTAAAAGCAGACGGCGATTATGTCGAACTGGACGAGCCAATATGTGAGTTTGAGTCAGATAAAGCCACTCTCGAATTTCCAGCAGAGGCTGCCGGAAAATTGATTATTGTAGCACAGGAAGAAGAAGACCTGGAAATAGGTGCTTTAGTTGCCAAAATTGATACCAGTGTAAAAGCAGGATCAAATGGTGCTACACCTAAAGCCAGTCCTGCTCCGGCTACGAAAAAAGAGGAGGCTCCTGCGCCAGCACCGGCTCCTGCGGCTTCCGATAGCTATGCAGCCGGACATCCATCTCCTGCAGCAGCCAAACTGATGCGTGAAAATGGCTTAAACGCCAATGAGGTAAAAGGAACTGGAAAAGACGGACGTATTACAAAAGAGGATGTGCAGACTGCTATTGCCAACAAAAAAGCAGCTCCGGCACCAGCAACTCCGGCAGCTTCCGGTCTTCCGACGGCCTTTAGTCGTGATACTTCCAGAAAGAAGATGAGCCGCATGCGTCGTACCATTGCCAAACGATTGGTTTCGGCTAAAAACGGAACGGCAATGTTGACGACTTTCAATGAAGTTGACCTGACCAATGTTATTGCTTTACGCAAAAAGTATCAGGAAAAATTTATTGAGAAATACGGTATCAAGCTGGGCTACATGTCGCTTTTTGCTAAAGCATGTGCCAAGACACTAATGGAAATGCCGGATGTAAATGCACAAATTGATGGTGACCACATTCTCTATCATGATTATGCAGATATATCTATTGCCATTTCTACTCCAAACGGACTAGTGGTTCCTCCGGTACACAATTGTGAGTCTTTAGATTTTGCAGAAATTGAGCGCAAGATCAAGGCACTGGCAGGTAAAGCTCGTGAAGGAACCTTATCGCTTGACGAGATGAAAGGCGGAACATTTACCATTACCAATGGCGGTATTTTTGGTTCGCTGGTCAGTACACCAATCATTAATGAGCCTCAATCTGCCATTCTGGGTATGCATACGATTAAGCAGCGTCCGATGGCGATCAATGGAGAAGTCAAGATTCGTCCGATGATGTACCTGGCACTATCTTACGATCACAGAATTGTGGATGGTAGTACTTCAGTTACCTTCCTGGTAAAAGTGAAAGAGTTATTGGAAGATCCGACTACTTTGTTGTTGGATTTATAAAGTCTATTAAGGCATCCCAAATTTTTGAATTCAAAAATTTGGGATGCCTTATTTGTAATCGTTTATTGTATGCTATTAAATACAGTGTATTAAACAGGCGTAAACATCTCCTTCACCTCTTCATAGACCATTCTAATTCCCGACTCCAGGTCTATTTGAGCTTTCCAGCCATTATTGGTGAGTTTGCTGACATCCATTAATTTTCGGGGTGTACCATCGGGTTTTGACAGATCATGTGTGATTTCTCCCTCAAAGCCTGTTATTTTTTTGATCATTAAGGCTAAGTCTTTGATCGCAATATCTTCACCTGTGCCAATATTCACTAATCCTGATTCATTGTAATTCAACATCAGGTAATAACAGGCATCTGCCAGATCATCTACATGCAAAAACTCTCTTTTAGGACTTCCCGTTCCCCACATTTCCACATTAGGTGTTCCGCTAACTTTAGCTTCATGGAATTTGCGCAATAGGGCAGGGAGGACGTGTGAATTTTTCAGGTCATAATTATCATTTGGTCCGTATAGATTGGTTGGCATTACGGAGATAAAATTACAACCATATTGAGCACGATAGGCATCGCACATTTTGATTCCGGCTATTTTTGCGATAGCATAAGGTTCATTTGTGGGTTCCAATTCGCCTGTCAGCAGATAGTCTTCACGAAGTGGTTGAGCAGCCATTTTGGGATAAATACAGGATGAGCCCAGAAACATCAGTTTTTTTACGCCGCTTAAATAAGCAGAATGAATGACATTACTCTGGATCATCAGATTATCATAAATGAATTCACCTCTGTAAGTATTGTTGGCATGTATTCCACCAACTTTTGCTGCGGCAAGGAATACATAATCTGGTTTCTCTTTGAGAAAAAAGTCTTTAACTGCCTGCTGATCTCGCAAATCTAGTTCTTTCGACCTTCTGAACAAAAAATTATTATATCCTTCGTTCTGCAATTTTCTCATAATGGCAGAGCCGACCATTCCTCTGTGTCCGGCGATGTATATTTTTGCTTGTTTATCCATGATTTAATGTATTTGACCACAAAAATAAAAAAGGTCATCGGATTTCCGATGACCTTTTTTATATCTAAAGAGATATTTATTCAATTATGGCGTGTAAAGTGGTGGCCAGTTATCGCCATTACCGTTAGTTAAAACAGTAACACCATTTTCACCATAGTCATTTTCCCAGGTAATCGTCATCTCAGTACCATTGATGTTAGAGATGCTCCAGGTGTATAATTCACCCCATTGAGAAGAACCAGATAGTGTAATTTCATTACAAACATCCATTACTCTCAAATCACCATCAGGTGTATCAGAGATACCATAACAAGGATCGTAAGTACCGAAAGCGAAGTCATCAATAGAGTAAACTCCAGGTGCTTCTTCTGTCCATACGACATCTTTCGTAGCCGTTTCAGTACACCAAACCGCCGTTGTAGTAACAGCGCTATGTGTACCTGCAAGTGCAGACAGGCAAGCTACACTGGCAGAAGTACTTGTGCCAGAAGGATAAGACCCACTAGCTGTTTGTACATTATCAAATGAAAACGTGACAAAATCACCAATTGCAAGGTCATTTGTAGTAACGCCTAAACCGTCAACAGCTTGAGCTGGAGTAATCGTAATTGTAGATGGAATCGTGTTTACTGTCGAGTGAAAAACAGGTGCTCCACCGTTGTAGCTTTTGTATATATCTAATGAAGAAACATCTTCTCCACGAGAAGCAACGTCAAAGCTGAATGTGTTGGTTAAATCTCCCAAGTCGAAAAAACCAGTTTGGTTAGCTACTGCTACAGTTGCACCGGCTACTTCATATGCCGGTACATCTTCCTGCTCTTCACAACCTGTGAAAAGTACGACTAGCAATAGCCCTGAAAGAATGATTAATGATAAATTTTTCATTATTATTTTTTATTTAAGATGCTGCGATATGCCCTATATAAAGGGCACATCACAACATAGATCTTTTATAAGATTATTGAAAAGCCCATAATGGAATGTTCATCAAAGCACCACTTTGATTTGCCTTAGCAGCATCCAAATTCGCACTATTGGTTTGTGCCTCACTTACGGGGTATAAGTATCTCTTAGGAATATCTCCACCAGGATTCAAACCATTTTCACCATTTGGAGATGGTACTAATGCAGGGTATCCTGTTCTGCGGTAATTAGCATAAGTTTGGTGGAAAGCTTGTCCATAATAAGCCACATAAGCTTCATTCATAATTGCTTCAATCTTATCTGAAGCAGCATCAAAAGCATCTCCAGCAGCAGTCATATATGTTGCACCAGCAGCTCCGATTTTACTCATATTGACACTAATACCATCTAACATTGCCTGCTTGGCACCAGCTTCGTCTCCTGTCATCATTTTTGCTTCAGCCAATAAGAAGTTAACTTCTTCTGATGAAATTAATGAAATCGGGGAGTTGTTATTAGTCCATGTCAAGTTAGATGTACCTCCTGCGAAAAAATCATAGTAAGTTCCACCACTATTAAGAGTGATTAGGAAATCTTTACGAGGATCAGCAGTAGCATCTAGACGAGCAGCAAATGATGGAGCAACAATAATCGTATTAGGGCGCTCAAAACCGAACTTTGCCAATGGATTATTATCTGTCTGTGCAGTTCCAAACGCGAAAACAGGTTCTGCAAAACTTAAACCATCCAATAAAGATACTATTGTAGCACTATTACCAGGATTCCGTTTTACAGTATGCATTAAATAACGAGCCTTCAGTGCTTGTGCAGTTGCAACCCAGCTACTTGCATTACCTCCGAAGATTAGATCATCACCAGCAGGTGGTACTAAACTTGGGTCACCAGACAAGTCAGCAATTGCTTCGTCTAAAAGGTTTTGAACTCCTGCATAAACTGCTTCTTGTGTGTCATAAGCAGGTTTCAAATTGTCAATACCTTTTAATGATTCAGAAAAAGGAATATCACCGAAGTATGCAGCAGCATTACCATAACCTACCGCTAAAAGAATCTTGGCAATACCAGCATAGTGTGGTCTTCCTTCCTCATTAGCTTTTTGTAAGATTAGGTTAGCAGAACGTAAACTACCAGCATAAAGACCAGTTCTCCAGTAATTATTAAATGTAATTTCAGGAAGTACATAATCAGTATAAGCTAACTGTTGAGCATCAAAACCTTCATAGTATTGGACTATAATACCAGCAGTACGTGCAGGATTTGTTCCTTGATTGAAAGCAGTTTGTGCAAGCGTTTCCGGCAACATGAGATTTAGACCGACATCTGTCGGATTCGTAGGGTCAATGTTTATATCTTCCAGGTTACACGCTGAAAAGACTAACAACCCTATCAACAAAATTGATTTTACTATATATTTCATTTTATTTTTTCTTTTATATAAACAATGTTTCAATAATTGAATCATTATTAGAAGGTTGCATTTAGAGAGATATTATAACTCTTCGTATTTGGCATGTTGAAGTAATCCAAACCAATACCATTAGAAGAACCTGTCAGGTTGGTCTCAGGATCAATACCAGGATATTGTGTATTCAACCACAAGTTTCTACCTGTAAGCGTAACTGAAAGGTTCTCGAATGGAAGATTCTTAGTCAGGCTAGCAGGAACATTATATCCTATAGATACGTCTCTCAAACGAATCCATGAAGTATCGTAAATACTAGCTTCTGTCAAACCACCAAAGCCATATCGTGTCCAGTAATTAACTCCTGAATTCGTATCAAATAAAGCCACTGGCGTATTATTTGGTGTTCCATCTGCCTGGACACCTTCAAAAACGACTACATCATTACGTTGTTCGCCTGTTGCTTCAGAAACACCGAAGTAGTTCATGATACCACAAGTACCACACCACATGTCACCACCTTTACGGATGTCTAACAAAGCAGAAAGTCTAATACCATCAAGAATAGTGAAAGTATTACGAATACCCATTGTCCACTCTGGATTAGGATCTCCATATACTTTAGTTTCAGGATCTTGTAATGGCCATCCGTCAGCACCAATAATCATATTACCAGCGTCATCACGTTGGAAACCAGCACCAAAGATAGCACCGTAAGGTTGTCCTTTAACAACACGAGAAGAAGTAGATGTAAAACCTGAAAGTCCGATCTCTTCGATACCTGGCGCAAGAGAATCAACAGTACTTTCGATAGCCGTGAAGTTCATATTGATATCCCAACGGAATTTATCATTACTCAATTTTACAGGAGTCGTGTAAGCTACTAGCTCCCATCCTTTATTCGTAATAATACCAGCGTTTTGTACCAGACTTGTATAACCTGTAGCAGCCGATTGATCAACTGCAATGATCTGTCCATCAGACTGAGAGTTGAAGTAAGTTACATCAAACCCAAGGCGATCTTTAACAAATTTGAATTCAGCACCTACCTCCCATGACTTAGTAGTTTCAGGAGTAAGATTTGCATTACCCAATTGTGAAGACTGCTCAAAAGCATTCACGCCATAAGCAGGGAAATCAATAGTCGTAATAAAACCGTCACCACCAGAAACTGCCTGATTAAAGTAATTAGTAGTTACATAAGGAAAGGCATCATTACCCACTTTACCGTAAGAAGCTCTTACTTTACCGTACTGCAAAAAGTGAGTATTGGGTAAATCCATTAATTCTGTGAATGTAAGTCCCAAACTAGCAGAGTAAGATAAGAAGCTGTTATTATCAACAGGAAGTGTTGAAGACCAGTCATTACGTGCAGTTAGGTTCAAGAATAAGAAATCATCATAGCTCAAATCAGCTGTACCAAAAACTGCCAGAATTCTTCTCTGTTCAAAAACATCACCAGCAGTAATATTTGCTGCATTACTAATGTTATAAAAATTAGGGATTGAAAGCTCATCTCCTGAAGCAAACTGCTCACTGAATCTAGAATCAAAAAGATTCTGACCAAGTACAACATTCAAACCTAACTTATCGGTTAAAGAACGGTTGATCTTTACTAAGAAGTCAGAGTTAAGATCACGGTTTTCACCGAATGACTGATAAACCAATCCTACTGATCTGCCAGGATTAATATCAAAAGCTCCGAGACGACGATCAGTATAGAAATCCGTACCTACCTTGTAAGTAAGCGATAACCAATCAGTGACATCATAGTTTAACGCACCATATCCAATAATACGATTAACTGCATCATTGAATGGGTTTTTGTTTACTGTCCAGTATGGGTTATCATAAATACCTGCACGATAAGAACGTTGAGCACCACTTTCTAATTCGTAAGTACTAACTATATCGGCAGCTTCCTGACCTTCTGCTCCATTACCATTATCGAAAGAAGGAGAAGTACGTAATAGTCCAAGCATTACACCTTGAATATTAGATCCTCTTTGAATACGCGAACCTCCTGAGTTCACATAATTAGCAGAAAAATCAGCGCTCAATTTTTCAGTTAATTTAGCACTAGTCGTTAATCTAATGGAATTTCTTTGGAAATCTGCATTAGGAACGATACCTGTAGAACCTAAGCGTCCGGCAGAAATGAAGTAGTTCATTTTTTCTCCACCACCTTGAACAGAAACGTTTAGATCGTAAGTATTACCAGTTTTGAAGAAAGTGTAAGGATCATAAGCTTTTGCAGCGATACCATTCCCTAAACCAGAACTTTTCAATACGAGAGGTCCATCAGCATGGAAGCCATAAGCATCGTCATTAGAATGTTCTAAGTCAGCGATAGCTGGTCCCCAACTGAAACCTTCACCTGTTTCTGGTCCATTATAGTTGCTGTCACCGAAACCATCACCATCAATATCAGCCCCCGGACGACCTTGTCCGTAAGTACTTTGTCTTGCTGGCATTTTATTGTATTGATCCGCAGAGTAAGAAGTAGAAATATTTACTCTTGGTTTACCAGAAGTACCTTTCTTTGTTGTGATAATGATTGCGCCGTTTGCAGCACGTACACCATAAAGAGCAGTAGCGGCGGCACTTTTAAGAACCGTCATGTCTTCGATATCATTAGGATTGATGTCAATAGCACGATTAGATTGGTCTACACCATCTACATCGTTACCTCTTTCATCATTATCGATAGGTACACCATCAACTACGAAAAGTGGGCTGTTAGAGCCGTTGATAGAAGTATTACCCCGAATACGGATATTAGAAGATGATCCCGGAGATCCAGAAGAACTCACGACAGTTACACCAGCAACTTTAGAGTTCAAAGCATTTACCAGGTTAACTTCTTTAGAAGCGAGGATTTCTTCAGAGCCTACGTTTTGCACCGAATATCCTAGTTTACTTCTATTGGCTTCCAGTCCAACTGCAGTTACTACGATATCATTCAGCATAACACCTTCTGCCATCGTGCAATTAAGGACATTGGAATCTCCAATGGCTAGTTCTTGATCATCGTAACCAGTATATGATACGACGATAGTGGTTGAACCATCAGGAACTTTGAGGGAATAGTTTCCATCAATGTCTGTTGTGGTACCGACTGTTGTACCTTCCACGAAAACGTTGGCGAAAGGTAACGGTGAGCCGGACTCGTCAGTTACAACTCCCGAAATGGTGCGTTGTGCCATGGCCATACCAAAGCACAAGAACATCATTGCGAGAATTAATGAGAGATGTTTCATACGTTGTAAAATTGATTTTTAGTGAAAATAAATAGTATTTTTACAGATATATTTCTATTTAAAGAATAAACGAGAAATTGTCTGTTGTATAAATAGCGACGCCAAAAATAAGTCTTTTATTTCAATTCTTAATTTATTGTTAACAATAATAGTGTTCCTTAACAAAAATATTACAATAATCTATCAATATTTAACATTTGACTGAGCTTCATTTGTTATTAACTTGCCTTAAACCATAGCAAATCTATTTGTTTATCCTGTCCATTATAGTTGATAAGAATCTCATCGCCCCCTTTTATGTCTTCAATGCAGTGAATTTCGAGGTGTTTTGCTGCTATATCAATATGTACTTCTGCATTTGGAGTTGAGCTATGATTATAAAGACAGCCATAGCCCAATGGAAGACAGACTGCCCCATCAGAGTCAGGTAATAAGAAATAATAATCATGTAAAACTGTCTGATGAATAACTCCTACATCTTTGGCAGGAATAAAAATATAAGGACATATTTCAATAATACTTCCTACCTCAATATCAACAGCCACAAAAACACCACGCCCTCTTTTGGGTGAAACTGAGATGTATAATCCAGGAATCTGTAACATATGGTAATTATTTTACCTGATTGTCAAATTAATAATAATCAAACATTAAAAATAGGGAGGAAAATAATGATTTGTCGGTAATGAAATTATTAACTATACTTCACAAGCAATCAGATCACCTATTTCCAACGCAATGGTTCTGTCCTTTGTGATGGCTTGGTATTCAGGGTTTTTAATCATTTGAAAAAAGCTATCTACAGAAGGATATTGTACAATAAAAATAACATCTGGTTTGCGACTATCATCTCCCACGATTACTGTTGTTGGTTTACCTCGCCAGATCAATTGCCCTCCAACTGCCTGAACAAAAGGCATTGATTTGACGATGTAACGTTTATAGGCTTCCTTGCCTTCCTCTTGTCCATCAGGCGTTTTATCTCTGAATCTGACAATATTCACTATTGACAAAGGTTTATCTTTTGGATAATTTTTCAGGGCAGCTAACTGTTCCTTAGTTGGATCTACACTCATTATTCTACTTTATAATTATTGAACTATTCTAAATAGTTTAAAATGGTTCATTGCCAATAATATGATGATTATATAACTGATGCCAATTTTCTAATGAAAGAAAAAAGTCAGCATTCTTTTCTCTTACTAAGACATGATCTATTTCAACTGGTGCCCCCAAAATATCAAATTCCATTCGCTTTACATCACTCAACAAAGTGTCTGTCTGTACTAAGCATACCCAATTATCACAAATTTCCAGTCGATCAAAACTAATATCGCTGTAAGTTGTCTCTTTTAAAAGTTCATTTTTATCATTATAAAAAGCTGTTCTCCCAACAGGTACATCGGTATTTTCAGGTTTTATTTTATACCAAAAAGACGATACGATAACCGTTGAATCCTGAACTTCTATGTTCGTATCAAAAAGACTCATTCGTTCACCACTTGTTTGTATTGCGCCTTCTGAGTACAAACCTTTGAGCTCATTTTCTCCATAAAATGTGTTATAAAACAAAACCTTACCCGCCCCTTTCTGTAAATCCAATTGAGATTCAGGGGGCTGTGATCGTTCATTTACAAAGTGAGCAGGCAGACTATATAAACTGATCTGCTCATTTTGCCCTATTGAGTCTGCTTGTATTAAAATATCTGCAAAAGCTGTTTTTTTCTCATTTGAAATCAACACTAAAAAAGGTCGATCATCATTTATCTCTGCCTGTACCTGTTTATTTGAATAAAGAGAGCTTGCCAATTGACTGACATTCAAAGCACGACTCACTGAAGTACGCGACATAATACAAAGCGTCAAAGGCAAACCGGATTGGAAAGAGTAGGGGATAGCCCTTGTTCTCACCCACCAATCAATTTCTTTTCTGAATATTTCAGCCCCCTCTATTCCAACGGGTAAAGTAAAAATAGCCTGAAAGTCCTCAGAGTTTCTCCCGGCATGCTCTATAATATCAGATACATCTAATTGCTCATAAAGCATATTAGGGGCATTGTATTTAAACACCTGTTCTCGTAATTTACCATGATAACCAGTAATATTATATAACCAGCCCAACATAACCAATAGCAGTAAGCCATATCTCCATTTGATATTTTTTGTTGCTTTCGCTAAATGCCACCAATAAACGGCCAAAAAAACAAAACCAATATAATAGAAGCCCCAAGACAGTCTCCCTAATGCTCTGAACTGTTTAAGTTGAGGCAGAATATTAAGGATTAAGCCCCCCGTAAGCATAACATGTAAGCCCATGGCAAAAGCCAATATCAATAAACCAGCAAAGGTAAAATTGAGTAGTTCTTTGGGTAGTTTTATTTTTTCTTTCAATATTTCAATATCGAAAAACCTTAGCACTCTAAATAATAAAAGTATTAAAGGAACAATAAAGATGAGTACGCCCAGATAACAATATCCTTCCCGATAGCTAGCCCTCAACTCTAGCTGTTCACCAAAATTCTCTGCCAAATAACCATAAAAAGGAAAAAGGTCAGAAATTTCAGTTTTGTAGCGTAATAAGCCCGTCGGATTCTCTGGGCGGTCAGTAACCGGATCAGTCAACTTGCCAATTATCAAGAATAAAACCAAAGGTAGAATACCGGAAAGCCATAACCATAAATTAATTTGTCGATTTCTGATCGTTTTCACTAAGGCAAAACTTAGTGCCAGCAAACAAACAGACATCAGATGGTAAGCATGAATATACCCAGCTAACAAACCAATAAGTATAATGCTGAGGGCATAGGCCCATTTTCGACCACTGTGTTCTTTTTTTATCAACAAGTACCAAGTCAGTGGTATTACTAGTGCATTTGCCAAAGAAAAATGACTCATCATTCTACACAATTGCGGACTCAATGCCATACAGACTATCGCAATCATACCAGCATACCAAATTGGCAATTTATAATGCCTGGCAATCTTATAAATAAAATATCCAAGTAAGGCAAAGCTGGATATTATCACCATTCTCAAAGCTAATAATTCATAACCATCAATACCAACTCCCAAAAAATTAAGTCCTTGAAAAAACCAAACCAATAGTGGCTGTCCATCTGTATATAAGACATGTTCTCCGTAAGGATAAAGCATTCCATCAAACCAGAAGCCACTACCATAACGATAATGATATGCAAATGTGTAATAGTTCTTTAACCCATCCCCAGCCATATCAAATTGAATATTATTCAAATGCGGCATTAATTCTCGGACAATATTATAAAAGCTAAGTAAAGCAGCTAAGAAGAAAAGGCTTAGTGTCCCCAGCTCTTTTAGGGAAGATCGAAATAATGTATGTAGGTGGGTCTTCACTTAATTATTCAGTATTAGAGCGCCTAAATTAATCATTTCATTGTTCATTAGGTTATCTAAACAAAAAAAGCCCGCCTATTGGCGAGCTTTTCCTCTCAAAAGAGATAATATTATCTGG
>JAHDFX010000189.1 GCA_020627965.1 Saprospiraceae bacterium
GCTAACAAAACCTACTCTTTATTAGCAATAACTTAATTCAGTCCAAGCACTTAAGTGGACAGAATTATCTATAATTTAATTTTGTTCACTTCAGCCCTAGCACTTACTTAACATGAGAAATCCCGAATTTTAAATTGATGAAAATTCGGGATTTTTTATTTTTATTATTGGCTAGCCACCTCTCTTAGTTTTAATATCGTTCTCCAATTCCGGGTAGTAGCTCTTACTTTCAGCTTTTTTTCAAAGAAATTATTGGTTAGCTTGGTTCGCCCATAACCATCAGGACAATACAGGTATATTGCCCTGTCAATTATCGTGAATTGATCATTGTTATGCTTAAAATCAGCAATACTATCCAAGTATTCCTGTTCTGGAATTTCGCCTAATAAGGTAACACAAAAATGCTTTATATCTTTCTCTTTATCGAATAATGGGTTGTTGTTGATAGTGTTCTGCCATTCCTCCCTTGTTCTGACCATAACAGATACATCAAAGTCAAATTTTCCCTTGATCCCCTGTTTTATAATAGCTTCAAGTGCTTTTGTTTCTGTTACTTTTGGAGATTCAAAAACAACATTACCCGTTTGAATATAAGATGCTACCGATTCAAATCCCAAATCAGTATACATCTCTCTCAGATCAAGCATTTTGATCTTTTTCTGCCCACTTACATTGATTCCACGTAGAAGAGAAATATATTTCATGCTTACTCAGGCACATTATTAGGATCGAGTAATTCATAAAACTCATCCAGTTTTGGCAGAATGATGATACGGGTACGACGATTCATTGAACGTCCTGCTTCTGTATCATTCAATGCTAAAGTATTATATTCTCCACGCCCGGCAGCAATCAAACGATTCGGATCAACACCATGTTCTTTTTGCAGCTTACGAACAACTGAAGTCGCTCTTTTAACACTCAAATCCCAGTTATCTTCCATGCAGGCACGATTGATCTGTACATTATCTGTATAGCCTTCCACCATGACTTCGAGTGTAGGACGAGACTGGATGATCTTAGCGATTTTGCCCAATACACCATTGGCTTTATCTGTTATGATAGCACTTCCACTATGAAAAAGCATTTTATCGGAAAGATTTACAAAAACAACTGTTTTATCTACTTCTACCTGCACATCTGTATCGGAAATTCCTTCTTCGAGTACGCTTTTCAGATTGACTGCTAATGCCAGGTTCATAGAATCTGCTTTGGTTTTAGCTTTTTGCAAAAACTGAATATAATCGTCTTTACGCTCCAGTTGAGATAGTGTTTTTTCTATATTTTCAGTAGCGTCCTGAGATAGTATGGTCAAATCATCTACCTGAGTTAGTTGTTTATCTCGCTGTGTTCTGACATCAGAAATCTGATCTTTCAGGTCTTCAATCTGCTCTTCTCTTACTTCCAGGCTGCTATTAGCACTTTTTACCTGCCCTTTCAGTTTTTCAACATTCCGCTGACAAGCAGATAGTTTGTTCATGTAGTCATTGATCTGATCGCCATATTCATCCAGATTTTTATTAGCGTTGCTAAGCTCTGTCTGTAGCTTTGCGTATTCTTTTTTGCTGACGCAAGCAGTTAGCATTAACGTCATGCAGCTGATTAGGATTAGTTTTACTGTATAGCTCATTTTCTCTAAAAGTTTAAAATAGTTCGGTCTTTGAATTATCTTATTACAAACGAATGGCTTGTTTTTTTCGTATGTAAGAAGACAAAAATAAGGTTTTGTATTATATTTTTATCAGATATAGTGAAGATTAAGTTTTTTGTAACGGTTTATTATCTTTACAGCAATATGAAAACACTTTATCTTATTCGCCACGCCAAATCAAGCTGGAAAGATTCTAGTCTTAGTGATTGGGAACGTCCACTCAATAAGAGAGGAAAAAGAGATGCTCCTTTTATGGCGCAATTACTTGTAGATAAAGGTATTCGCCCCGACTTGATTATCAGTAGTTTTGCAAATCGAGCGCTAACAACTGCCAAAGTTTTTGCAAGAACTGCTGACTATCCAGAAAATGAGATTGATGTACGGAAAGAAGTCTACATGGCGCATGCTTCGGAACTACTGAATATCATCAAAGCCGTCTCCGATGAACATGATACCCTTTTTATGTTTGGACATAATCCTGATTTTACTTTTCTGGCAAATCAGTTTAACGATGGTTTTATTGATAATGTACCTACATGTGGCATTGTTCATATTGTTTTCCAAAACGAAAGTTGGGCTGAAATTGACTATGATAATGGACAAATGCTCAATTTTGAATACCCTAAGAAATATTTAAATGAATAGCAATTATGAATCAGAACAAAATGCCTTACGTGCATCGGGATATTAGTTGGCTCACCTTCAACTACCGAGTATTACAAGAAGCTAAAGACCCCACTGTTCCTTTGTTGGAAAGGTTAAAATTTCTGGCGATTTACTCCAACAATCTGGATGAATACTTTCGGGTACGTGTAGCTTCTAACAAAAGCCTTTTGAGGCTGAAGAAAAAAGACCTCAAACTAGTTAGGCAGGATATAGAAGCCGTACTAGATAAGATTCATAAGACGGTTAATAAACAGCAGGAAGAGTTCAGTCAGATATTTCAGGAAAATATATTGCCAGAGCTGGAAGAGCATGGAATTCACATGCTAAGAAGAAATGACCTGAATCAGGAACAAACTGATTTTATTGAAGATTATTTCAACAATAAGATGTTGCCTTATGTTCAGCCCGTTTTACTCATTAAAAATAAGATACTTCCTTTCCTCAACAATGCTGCTTTATACCTGGCTATAGATATGGTGGATCGGGAGAATAATGAAACTTGCTATGCTATACTTCAAGTTCCCTCTGCTCCATTAGGACGTTTTGTGGAGTTGCCTTCCAATAATGGAGAAAATGAACTTATTATGCTCGACGATATTGTGCGCCATAGTATCACGTTTTTATTTCCGGGCTATGACATCAAAGACACCCATTCTATCAAATTGACACGAGATGCTGAGTTGTATATTGAAGATGAATATTCGGGCGATCTGATAGAAAAGATCAAAGAAAGTATCAGAAAACGCAATGTAGGACCTGCAACAAGGTTTGTCTATGACCGTACTATTCCCAAAAAATTTCTGGAATTCCTAATGAAAGTCTTTAAATTGAAACGGAGTGATCTGCTACCAGAAGGCCGCTATCATAACAATTTTGACTTCTTTGGTTTTCCTGATTTTGGTTTAAAACAGTTGAAAGAAAAGCCACTTAAAGCATTGAAAAAGAATGTTCTGGAAAATGGTTTATCCATCTTTGAGAATATAGAGAAAGAAGATCACCTTTTATTATATCCATATTACACCTATGATTATACCGTACAACTTTTTGAAGAAGCTGCTCAAGACCCTGATGTAACCCATATAAAAATCACTCAGTACCGGGTAGCCAGTAAGTCGAGAATTATGGATGCTTTGATGGCTGCTTCAAAAGCAGGTAAACAAGTCACTGCATTTGTAGAAGTAAAAGCTCGTTTTGATGAGGAAGCTAATTTGAAATGGGCAGAAAAACTGGAAAAATCCGGCGTAAAGGTTTTGTATAGTTTTCCTGGCTTGAAAGTGCATTGTAAATTGGCGATGATTAGTAAAGAAACGGACAAAGGGCGGAAAATATACAGCTATCTCAGTACAGGAAACTTCCATGAAGGCACAGCAAAAGTGTATAGCGATTATGGTCTTTTTACTTCAGATCCCCGTCTGACCAATGAGGTTATTCGTATTTTTAATTTTCTGGAAACCGTACAGCCACCCAATCAGCCATTCGAGCATCTGCTAGTTGGGCAGTTTAATCTTCGCTCCAATCTAGATCGCCTGATAGATAATGAAATACAAAATGCAAAAGCAGGAAAAAAGGCTAAGATAATATTGAAAATCAATAGTATAGAAGATAAGAAAGTTATAGAAAAATTATATCGTGCCAGTAATGCGGGCGTGAAAATTCAAATTATTTGTCGGGGCTTATGTTGTCTTGTACCCGGAGTAAAAGGTTATAGTGAGAACATCTCGGTTATCAGTATTGTAGATCGTTTTTTGGAGCATACCCGTGTTTATTATTTTCACAATGAAGGTGAAGAAATGATCTATTTGTCTTCAGCAGATATTATGACCCGAAATTTGAGTTATCGAATAGAATCTGCTTTTCCTATTTATGGAAAAAAATTACGTAAGGAGATCAGGGATTATCTTCGTATTCAATTGCTAGACAATAGCAAAGCCCGAATCATTGATGGTAAACGCAACGATACCTATAAATCAGATAAATCAGACTTGAAAATTCGTTCTCAGATGGAGATGTATTATTATCTCAAAAGAAAAGAAGACAGAATATTACAAGAAGCTGAGCAGGATTAAACAATAAACGCTAAAAAGAAAAAGCTTTACTCAATTTATATTTACTAATTTCCTGAGCATACTTAGCCGGATAATTAATTGGCTTTTTAGCATTAACAAATAAGGAAGCTTCAGCACAGGACAACTCGAAAATATCATCCAGCGGAATTTTGGTTATTTCAAATTTATTTGCTTTCAATGAGCCTTTAGATAGAAAACTGCCCGACTGATGGAAAAACCAACCACAAACTTCTCCGTAATATTCCATCTTTTTGTAATCAGGCTGATGATTTTCATTATTAATACATTCTGCAATACGGATAATAGCTGTAATTTTTTTCAGCAATTTAGGATGAAATTTGCCATAACGTTTTAAAATAAAACTCACAGCTCCATTATCAGGATTATGGTAAATGGTCAGATCAGATTTCAGAACAAAACGAGAAGCTTTAATCACCAAACCGTTTTCAGAGGAAATAAAGTTGACTTTCGCTTTATCTATTTTCTGAATCCTTGACTCTTGTACTTTCTCCATGGCTTCAGTCCATTTTTGCTCTCTGGTCAGAATAGCTTCCAGGCAAAGCCCAAGTATTTCCTGTACTTTGTCAGCGTTCGCCTCAAACTTAAAATGCGCCCCAAGACAAATCGGTTTTAAAGTAATTAATTGGTCGAGTTCATGCTGGGGATAAGTATTATCGGCTCCATTATTAAGACGATCAATCCACTCTTGTATTTTTTCAAAATGAGGCGAAGTCGCTTTATCCTGATTCGCTGATAGATATTGATTAATATATTGGATCAATAGTTTATCCTGCTCTTCAATACTAAGACTTTGTCTGTTTTTCACATAATGCGGAATAGCAGACAATACCTTTGTACCACTTTCCAACTTCTGTGCGCTATCATTTTTATACATCAACTGAAAACCAAACAGTACGGTCTGAATAGTGACCAAATGATGCAAAGGGTCTTTAGAGTACAGGCTATGCCCGGAAGAATCGTGCAAACGGGTATACTCAACCAGGTCTTTCCAGTCGGGATGATTCAAAACACCAACAAACTCTGCGACCAGATCAGTCGCCGAACGATCTAATTTCGATTTATCTACCTTAGTCCCTTCTGGGTGAGTATCAAACCTGCCCCCACCCGTATCAACAGTGATGATGCCTTCTTTTTCCAATTGGCGGGAAGTCTTATTCTCCGGGAGTTGATTCGCCGAAACAAACTTGATCTCAGCAGTAGCGACACCAGGAATTTTCTCTTCGCCAAAAGTTTTCATTAATAAACAGGACATGATGGCGTCCAGATCTGGATTTTCATGTGTCAGGATTGTATGTATCTGCATAGGTATTGCGCTTATTGTACTATTCTGTGTTTAATTTTGATCGGTGTTTGAGTTTAGACTTACTTGTTAAATAACGATACTGGCTTCATTGTTTATCCTGAACTATATTTTTATATAATTTCCGAATGAGACTGATCTGTCCTCGGTGATGCACTTCATCTTCTGCCAGGTGATATATAGTCCAGGCAAGATTGTGCCCCGTCTTAGGATTATATCCTTCTCGTTTTTCATGGAATTGATCCATTGATAAAGTATCGAGAGATTTCAATACTTCTGCTTTTGTTGTTGCTAATTCCTTTAAATAAACTTCTACAGGCGCTCCTGTAATCAGGTCAGGTATATGTTTCCCCATTTCCAAACCAGGCATTATCAATGTCTTTTCCGCTTCGTTAAGCTCCTTTCCTTCTATAAAGTATATTCTAAAAAACCGTCTGCAAGATATAATATGAGACAATAATGCACCTATAGTATTCCAATTATCAGCATACTGCCAGTGGAGTTCTTCTGTCGAAATATTATGTATACGTTGTAAAGTTGTTACACTTGCATCTTCGATAATACCTTTTAGATAATCTATTGAATGTAAGGCTTTGTTTTCCCTAAAAGGAATATAGGTTTTTCTTTCTATCATTAGAAGCTATTTGAATTTAGTTTTATTGTTTAATGTGATCTATCATTTATAAAGACGAGTCGTATTGAAGTTAACCGACGCCCAATATACATCAATTTAAAGAAAAATGCCACTTTGAATTATTGTTTAAAAAATGTAATTTAAAAAAATTATTATATCAATAAAACACAAATACATGAGAACGCTACTTACTTTAATTACCCTTAGTTTATTCACCCTAAATCTACAAGCTCAGTCCTGCAATGATGGCAGTTACCAATTCAGTGACATCCTCAATATTTTCCAGAATAAAGGCTGTACAAATTGTCATGGCTCGCAAGGCGGGTTAAACTTATCGAACTACAACAATGTAATTTCAGGTGGTAATAATGGACAAGGCGGGTGCGGTTCTTATGGTGATCCGCTTTCTTTTCTGGTAGGAAAAATAGATGGCTCTTTGACCGCTTCCGACATGTGTGGTAGTGCTATGCCTCTAGGTATTGGTTATGGTGGTTCTAATATGAGTAATTCAGAATTGGCGGCTATACAAGCCTGGATTGATGCTGGAGCACCTGAGTTTTGTCCACCTTCCTGCAACCTTACGGCTACAGCAACAGGCATCAATTTAACTTGCATAGAGTCTGGCGATGGAGTGATAGAATTAATTCCTTCTGCCGGAACAGCTCCATATACATATACCTGGGATAACGGCTTTAATACTGGTTCTGGCACAGGTACCACGATTGGTGGACTAGAAGCCGGTAGCTATATCATAGTGCTCATTGATGTTAATAATTGTGCCTTCACGCTGGCTTATACGCTGACAGAGCCAACACCCGTTGAAGGGTTTACTGTTGTAACTGATGCATCTTGTAGCAATGATGACGGAGCAATTGAACTTACTGCCACAGGAGGTATTCCTCCTTATACTTACTCCTGGAATAATGGGGCAACTACACAAAATATCAGTAACCTTCCATCGGGTTTTTACAGTGTTAATATTACAGATGCCAATGCTTGTATAGGCTTTGGTTTTGCTAATGTAGAACAAGACTGTGATCCCTGTCCTGAGACACTTAATGTTGATAATTCGCCTATTCCCAGCGGTTTATATTTTGGAGTTACATTACTCAGCTCAACGGGAACGGTTGCCCCCGGTAGCAGTGTCGGTTTTATATCAGAGCAAACTATCTTTCTGGATAATGATTTCTCTGTTGAGCCACAGGCTAATTTTTCGGCTGAAATTGGCCCTTGCCTTGACTTACCTGTAGGAAATGAAAATTGAATACATTGTAAACTAATTGATAATAAAATAGTTTAGATTTTACCGACGACAACACTCCGTATTGGTTTTTGCTTTTATCAGTCAAATGACACTAGCTTTTAAACGAATGCGGAGCATTCTCAATATCAATACGAAGTATTGATTAAGTAAAAATACAAAAACTACAACATGGAATTTAAAGTCAATAAGACGGAAAAAGAATGGAAAGAAATACTATCATCAGAAGCATACAGAGTACTTCGCCAGGCAGGAACAGAACGTCCTTTTAAAGGCGAGTACACTGACACTACTGAACAGGGAGTGTATTCCTGTGCGGGTTGTGGACTGGAGCTGTTTTCTTCCGAAAACAAATACCATTCTGGCTGTGGGTGGCCCAGTTTCTGGGGTGAATTGGAATCCGCCAAGATACTCAAGAAGCAAGATACTTCTCATGGCATGATTCGTACCGAGTTGGTTTGTAGCAATTGTGGTGGACATCTTGGGCATATATTTAATGATGGCCCTCCACCAACAGGGGTACGTTATTGCATCAACTCTGTTTCCATGAAATTTACGAAAACATAATGTAAGATATAGGGTAATTTAGGCCGCAAAATCACTACGTTGTATCTTCGCTCTCAACTGTTTTTTAGTTGATTTGGCACGTTTGTTCTTCAAACGCTTTTGTTGAATTGCCTTTGGAATAGAAGTAGCAATACGTCGTTTTTCCTCTATAAGCGACTGTGCCAACAGCATATAAAAACGGTCTATAGCTACTTGTTTGTTCTTATGCTGAGAACGTGTTTCCTGACATATAACATGCAGGTATCCATTGACCGAAATACGGTGGTGCAACTTACGCTTCAATGCTGCTTTCTCTCTGACATTCAACAAGTGAGAAGAATCAACATGAAACAAAAGCTCTACTTTTGAAGAGACTTTATTGACATGCTGACCGCCTTTGCCTCCACTTCTTGATGTTTTAAATGTAAATTCAGGTGTAAAATTTCTCTGCTTCATTTTTATCCTTAATTATATTGTGTTTGTTGTTAATAATTATATTGTTTCTAAAAGTGTGCCAGTAAGCTTATTTCGGAGTAAAAACTTACTAAGTACAATGTATGTTTTCATTAAAAACCGTTCAACTGTAATTTTGGTTCCCTAAAATCGAATTTTAACATTTTAAATTAATATATTCTGTTCAATTAAATATGTTTTTACTTAAAAAAACAATTTATAATAGCCTGTTTTTAGCAAATTAGCTGGATATTCTTCTGGTAATTTTGAGACTATGATTTGGTGTAGTTCTTACAAAGATCAAATGAGTTACTTTTGATTCTTTTTAGTAGACTTTATTCTGAAATATTTTTAAGGGTAAATCTCTTATAAAGACACACAATTGGTGTATTTACACTTATATTAACGTAACTTTTGTTGTATTAGTTTGGTTTTATATGAACGAATTAACAAAAAAAATTCAAAAATATGACAGCTAAGGAAATAGATGAACAAATTTCACTCATACGATCAGTAATTTTAATCGATTCTACAGAGCTGGGGCGGTTTATAGATGGACAAATTCCCTCGGTACTCTTTGAGAGTTCAGAAGCTGATTTATTCATTGAAGCTTCAAAAGCGGGAGTGCTGAGTTTATCGGCTGAAGGAGATACATTTTATCATGAATTGCCCGTAAGGATAAAAGTCAGAAAAAAGCTGGGAATCACTGATGCTACAACTGACTGTATTATTATCTTGAAATTTAATACCAAATTTGAAATACTATCCAACTGGAAAGTGGAAACCAAGACGGAGTTGGTGGAGTATGAATGGAAAACAAAGCCAGCGCTAAAAGTAGGTTTTATGTCTTTCCCGGCAGAATCTATTTTGATCAATAAGCTCAACGAGCAAAAGAAACTGATCTGCAAGTCGATAGATGATCAGATCATGGAAAATATAGATGTAAGCGATGCTATTCCTGGGTTGATTGCTAATATTCCTAACCCGATTAAGATCAGCGAAGCTGCTGAAGTAGGCTGGTCGCTTTCACCTGTAAAAACCTATTCTTCTCCTTATTCCATGGAAGGCGATAAATTACGTTTGACCATTGGTCTTGAATCTACTGTTCAGGTAGCAACGGGTATCATGCTCCATACAAAAGACCTGGAAGTTAGTGCTCCTAAAATAGTAGAAAAATTGGGTAAAATGAGTACGCTCCACTTGCCCATAAGCTTAAACTATGAAGCTGTTCAGAAAATCATTAACGAACAAGTAGCGGGCCGACCTATTCCACTGGGAGAAAGTGGAGAAGTAGAATTTAGTGGGGTCACGGTGAGTCAGGAAGCAGGGCTGATTGTGCTTCATGGCAGGTTTGACGGAGGAGTTTTTAGCGGTGATGCTACGATCAAGGCAGCACCTCTATTTGATAATACCACCAAAGAAATTTATTTTGACCAAGTAGATTTGGATATGGAAGGAGATAATTTGCTGAGTAAAGGCATGGTGCTTGTCGCCAAAAACGCCATTGAAAAACAAATAGAGAATAACCTTAAAATTCCACTCCGCCCACAACTAAAACAATTGAATGACTGGGTGAAGAATCAAGAAATACAACCAGGTATCTACCTGAAAGCCCATTTTATAGATGTGGATTTCAAAGATGTTCAGGTCGGGAAAGACGCTTTTACCTTTCAACTAGACCTGGAAGGAATGTTGGCAGTAGAAGTAGAGAAAATCCCCGATCAGTTGGAGATGTGATCAATCACAAATCAATGTTACCGGAGATACCTCTATTAGATTACTTTCATGACCAGCTTCATCACGTACTTGTATGGTGTAAATGATCTCCTCTGGATTAGCACCGACAGTAGGTTGGCAAATAGGATTACTATTGAGACAGCAAGTAGCCAGTACCGTAATAGTTACTTCTCCTGAAATTCCATTGGCCACCCCTTGTTGAGGAATAAATGGAATTCTGAAAAATTCCTGAAAACCAGTTCTCGTATCGGTAACGGTGATATTAGTGCCAGGATCGGTGTCGGGCAAACCAATGTCGCCATCACCATCAGTAAAAGAAAAAGTAATGTTTGTCGTATCTACATTTTGCCTAATCTCAGATTTCGTAATGCTGACAAACTCAATTTCCGGCTCGACTGGATATTCAGGCGGCTTAACACAAGATGCCACGATAATAATACACAACGTAATCAGTAAAATCAGATTTTTCATAAAATAGACATTTATGTATTTGATAACGAATCAACAATATACAATGTTTTAAATCATGGAGGTTATTCAGTACAATACTTCGCATTGATTTTGAGAATGTTCCGTTTGACGGATAAAAACAAAAACCAATACGGAGTATTGTCAGTAGATTTTGATTTATAAAAGATTGCCATTACATTTGTCGCATTGAACTTATTCAAAAAATTAAATATTATTCCAATCATGAAATTAATTCAAACATTATTAGTATTAGCGGTATTTGCCGTAGCTATGACAAGTTGTGCAAAGAAAGCAGATCCGGCAGCCGCTGCTAAAGCGCTTTGTGGATGCAATGACAAAGTAGCTCCTATCAAAGCCGAAATGAAAGATGTACCTAATATTGAGGACGAGACAGCCAAAATCGAGAAAGTAAAAGATATTGCTTCTCGCCTTAAAGCAGCTACCGATGAATCTGAAGCTTGCATCAAAACCAATGTAGCGAAATACCAAAAAGCTTTCGCTAAAGAAGAGTTCAAAACTAGTTTATTGGATGCAATGAAGTCGAACTGCCCTGAGGTAGCAGCGCTGTATTCTAAATTTGTCAACTAAGACCTCTTTACTGGACTTTGGATAGTGCCGCTATTCAAAGTTCAGTATTTTTACTCCCATTCATCGAATATTTGTCCTGCCTGACTGCCAAAACCTGAGCGAACACCTGTTCCATCCAATGCATCCCGACCATTCATTACTGGTGAATTCTGATACAACTGACGTTTCCATTGTGGATTATTCACCTCCCCTCGTGCTGTAGAATGTAGCAACACAAAATCGTCATTAGCCAGACTTGGGTTGTAAAAAATAAATTTCACATTCGCCTGATTCTTTAGTGTTTTATTATAAAACCAGACCTCATAAGGTGGCGCATTGGGTTCGCTCAACTGTGTTATGACCTCACTTGGCGCACCATATTGCAAAAATATACGTCCACGATCTGTAGCGTAGCCTTCTCCCATTGCATTGGTAAACTGATCGTTGGCAATATCGACTAATTTCATATAATAATCGTAAGGTTCATCCGGGTCAATTTCATTTCTATTCATCCAATAATAACAAAGTATTCTCCGCTTTTTCACTTCGTCTTTACTCTTCATCACCTTATTTAAAATATAATGCTCGTCCTTGACCAAAAGGTGACTAAGCGCACGTACCGACATATCTAGTCGCTCTTTGTCTAATTTTTCCACGAAAGTACCTGTATAATCAATGTTTTCGTAATCAGACAATTTCCAGTCAGGAAAAGGATAGCTACGGCGAATCGTCAATGCTTTGCTTTTTATGGGTTCATTTTTGTCATTTCGGACTTCTATTACCAGCTCATACTCCCCTTCTTCCAGTGTGCTGATATTAAAATTAGCCATGATAATATTCACCGGTGCAGATTCAAATTTTTTGAAGCCCAGAAAACCAGTAATCGGGTGTTTTTCTCCTGCTTTACGCAAATAATAACG
>JAHDFX010000402.1 GCA_020627965.1 Saprospiraceae bacterium
GTTTTCAGAGTGGGTAGATAAGAAAGTGGAAATTTCTTCCATTTCATTAGGAAAAATATCTGGTGAGATATTGTCACAAAGCATTTTAGCTTCCGCCAGAATCTTCTGTACAAAGTCTTTTTCTGATTTGCTAAAGTCGCTTACATCTTTACACAGAAATTCCCTGTAAGCCATGATTTGACTTTTCCTGTCACCAGTAAGTTCCTGCTTCATTTGTATCTCCATATCCAGCTTTCTGATATACTGAAAAAAGCCTTCTATACTATCTGTTATGATAGCTTTTGTCGCTTCAAGACTATCTAATATCTGTATACTAGAAGCTATTTGTTCTTTTGGTGTTTTGCTTGTTTTACAATGAATAACAACAAAGGATAAAAAGATAACAACAAGGATATTTATTCTCATACTAACTTTGTGTTCTGCGTGGTAGAAATCTCACCTCTCCCAGTGAGCCTGCGAACGCTCTCACCTCTCTAAGCGAAGCGATCTCCCTCACACCCAATTAATCCCTTTCTTCAATTGACTCAAAGTCTCCCTCTCAGCACTCCCTTCAGCCGGTTGATGATTGTATAACCAATTCGCCTGTGGCGGAAGACTCATCAGAATAGACTCCGTTCTTCCATCCGTATCCAGTCCGAAGCGGGTGCCTTTATCCCAGACCAGGTTAAACTCTACATACCTGCCTCGACGAACTCGCTGCCAGTCAGATTCCTGTTTGCCGTAAGGCTTATCTTTATTGCTGCGCAGCAGATGCGTATAAATTGGCAAAAAAGCTTCTCCGACATCCTTGACATAGGCAAAGCGGTCTGCCTGACTAAATCCGTCATTATTGCTTAGTCGATCAAAGAAAATACCGCCGATTCCTCTGGTTTCCTTACGATGCCGGACATAGAAATAATCATCTGCCCATTGTTTAAAGCGTGGATAGTAATCTTTATTATGCTTATCGCAAACAGTTTTCAAAGATTGATGAAAAAAACGAGCATCTTCAGGAAAGACATAATGAGGGGTCAGGTCAATTCCGCCACCAAACCACCAGGTGCCATTATCCATTTCAAAATAACGCACATTCATGTGAATAATAGGCACCATGGGACTAATCGGATGTAATACAATAGACACGCCCGTAGCAAAAAAATGACCAGCTTTCAGTTTCAATGCACTGGATATTTTCTCCGGCATAGGACCATGCACAGCAGAGAAATTCACCCCGCCTTTCTCGATCAGTTGCCCTTGAATGATCCGGGTTCTGCCACCGCCTCCTTCCGGGCGTTCCCACATGTCCTGATGGAATTTGCCTTGGCCGTCTTCTGCTTCTAAGCCTGCACATATTCTGTCTTGCAAGCCCATAAACCATTCTGCTATGGCTTCTTTTTTTATAGTCATAAAGAGATATTGTGACCACTAAGGGCACTAAGGCAAATATAAGGTAAAAGTTCACACAGGAGTTTCTTCGGGGGGTATGAAATTACACAGTTTTATTAAGTTTTACTCGGTTGTCCACCCCCTGCGCCCCCTCCAAAGGGGGATGTCGACGTCTTTTTGTCCCCCTTCGGAGGGGGCGCAGGGGGTGGAATGTTGAGCGTATTTGTGCAATTTGTGATACATACTTAGTGTGCTCTGCGCCACATTAGCTTCGTGTTCTCAGTACCCTTAGTGGTGAATTATTTACTTAGTACAGCCCTTGCTCCTTCCACTACTTTCTTCGCATTACCTACAAAGATATCATCACCGAAGATCATGACCGGACGCTTAAGAAAAGTATATTCTTCCAGGATATATTTCCTGTAATCGTCTTCACTAAGCTGCATTTCATTCAATCCCATAGACCGATATTTCATGGCTCTCCTGCTAAATAATGCTTCATAAGAACCCGCCATGGCTTTCATTTCATCCAATTGCTCCGGCGTGATCTTTTCTTCTTTGATGTTTTGTAAGGT
>JAHDFX010000190.1:0-1246 GCA_020627965.1 Saprospiraceae bacterium
GTTTCGTAGTCCATACGGGGTTTATTTTCCTGGTCTGGATCGCCGTTTGGATTGCAAAGGGCAGCTTCATAGATGAATAAAAAATCTGAATTGTTTGAAATTAAATTTGACATTGAATTAAAATTTTTTGAAGTACAATGAATTATTTGTTTGGATTGTAGGCGTAGCCTGACAAAATGAAAAATACAGCTTCTTGAGGGCTTAATTCCCATTTACTTTCTTGGGCAGGAAAAGTTTTTGTAAAGCTATCGAAATGACCAATATTGAAGCCATGCAGATCGAATTGATTGACTTTTTCTTGTAAATCTTTTCGGAATTTGATGATAGCCTTTCTGTCCATACCGTTATAATTGATTTTGTTAAGAACAGGCATCTTTTTGTAGCCTTTGCTCCTCTGTTCCTTTGCTACAGAATTAAGTACCCTTCCAAGATGAAACATGGCTTGCTGAGAAGGATTATAACCCATTATTTTCAGGAAAGCCTCAATGCTTTCATTTTCTCGTTGCTTGTTTTTTTCTTCCATAAATGAATGATTTTTAAGTAAGTCTAATTGTTGAAGTGCTTTGAATAAAGCGAGATATTTGTAAACGGCATCTTTTACACCATAGTAAAATTCGCTTGGTTTATATCTCATATTGCCATAAGCATCGTGGCGTTCATATTTATGGCAAAGGATAAGTTCAGTGAAATGTTTGAAGAGTGTTTGTGCGTCTATTTTCCTGTTTTCAAGAATTTGCTTCAATAGAATTAAGGCGGCGTTTTTCTTGTCTTTATCATCCTTCCTTACAGGAATCAGATAGAAAATTGTAATGAAATTGTATGGAAATTTCTTTTCTGTATTTGGACTATAAATCAAATGCTCTACATTTTCTCCAGCTTTTCTAAGTATTTTAGCTGTGTTGCTTAAATGTATATTACTGACATTCTTGATTTGATTAGTAATTTTATAATAGTTGCCATCGGTCTCGTATGCTATAAAGTTGAGCCAATATATTTTGCCTACTTCGTCTTCAATTTCTAACCCAAAGTCATGTACTTTCGGTGTTTGAAAAAGCAACTCAATATTCTTACTGATGCGACTTTCGATATAACTCAAATCAAATTCAGATGCACTTAAAAATTGGGGAATGATATTGTGAGTTAGTCCGGCAACTCTGATTTGTAGCTTGGTTTTTTTGATATACTTTATACTTGTGTCTAAGGCAGCAATTGTTGAGCTATCTAACTGATAATTTTTTGCAAATGC
>JAHDFX010000190.1:1256-12228 GCA_020627965.1 Saprospiraceae bacterium
ATTAAGGTAGTTTGATAAATGTTTGTAAATGCTGCTTGTCTCATCAAATCAGCATTTTTTACGGTCGCCAAATTTTCTCCTGATGAATAACACAACTTTTGTTCTCCTTTTTCTGATGATTTAAAAAAACGTTCTTTAATGTAGTCTATGTAACCATCAATTTCTTTGAATGGAGTCGGCTTTTCCAAGCCGTCAGTTGAAGATTTTACAGTCACATAAATCATTATCAACTTTTCATTTTTATTCAGTATAATTTTATCGCTGATATACTTTTTATCTATCTTTTCGGATAAACCTTCTATTTGCTTGCATTTCTCCAAAATCTTGAAGAATGGTCGGTTCATATATTCGGGGAAGCCTCTTTCAATAGCGTTAGCAAATTCACCTGACATACTCCTTTTTAGGATTTGCACCTTTTTTAATTCAATGCTTACAGCTAAAGGGTTACCACGCCTTCCCCACAAGTCACTATTAATGTGCATGAGTCTTTCTGGTGATTTTTCTGCATCATATCTCGATATATTTAAACTATTAATGACAATTTCTTTATCATCCAAATCAAATATGATATTTAAGGCGTGATAGGTGATGTCCTCGCCTTTTTTGTTCTTTTTGGGCAAATCCGGTATAGCTATGATTTTATCAAGTTCGCTTTGATTCGCTATGATTTGCTGCCCTATTTTTATAAGAGTGTCTTGCATAATTGCCTTTGTTTTTTATTCACAATACAAATATCCCGCTTTCGATTCCCCTATATCGGGAATGATAATATTTCTTTAAATTCTGTGTAAAAAAGATGTATCTTTGTTTAAGGTTTTCATACGCATCATAACTCGCAAATCGTGGGGGTTGCCAGTACTGGTACGGGGCGTTTGGGAATCTTTTTTACTTCTATATATATCCATTTGATTGAAATTCACTTGCTTTGGCTAGGTCGAATTTATCAAGAAGCTCAAAATTTACCAATTTTCTCTTTCAGATACTCCTTAAACCCTTCGGGTGCCAGTACCTCTACTTCTCCGGGGAAGCCCAGTACAAAGCGTCCGATGCCTTGCCAGTTGCGTACTTGTCCTTCAAAAAAAACTTCACCGCCACGCGTGAAAATAAACTGTCGGCTCAGGGGAATTTCTTCGATTAGTAAATGGTAAGGATTAGTAGACAGCTTCATTTTTACAGTATGCCATTCAGTTCCTGTCATACCAAAAATATCCATTGGAGAGGCGATGTGTCCGGATTTTGTAGGCACTTCCAATACTTCTATATCTGTAATTCGACTAAATTTGAATTGTCTCTGGTCGTCTTTATCTACATCCCAGGCAATCAGATAACGATGGTCGGCAGTAATCTCCATAGGTTCGACTATACGATCAGTTATTTTGTTGCCTGTCACAGACCGATAACCTTTGAGAAATAACTGCCGGTTTCGGTTAATACCAAAACGTACAAGTTGTATCATTCTGCTTCGATGTAGTTGAGGAAGAGCATCGGCCAGGGGAGCTAGTGAAAGGTGTCGATCAAATTTATGCAGAATACTTTCTGCATAAGGTGAAGCTGTAACCTGGCTTTGGAGCAGGTCATGTATATAGTTCAATTCATCATGCCCCAACATATCTTTGGTGAGCTTTCCTGAAGAGGAAGTGTTCAAAAATGTAAGTGATTTTCGGTGTTGTTTGTCCGTTTTAATCGTATAACCTAATTCTTCCAGAAGTTTTAGGTTTCGATATAAATGGGTTTTTTTCATTCCTGTTCTCTGCATCAGTTGTTTGGCAGATTTAGCTGGCGGAGTATTCAGTAATCGTATGAGCGTAAATACTTTGTAGAGCTTTTGAGATTCATCCATAGTCTGCAATGTTTTATATGTGATTTACACAAACATACAGATTATTTTTCGGACATTCTACAAATTAATATTAGGAATATGAAAATTAGAAGTGTAGATTATTTCTTTAAATTCACCGCTTTTGCCAACAGGACGTTGACTTCGCAGAAGCGGTAGGTTTCAATCTATCGTGCTCTTCTTTCAGGGAAAAGAACCGCAGAATATCGAAATCAGAAATAGAAATTACAAGGTAATTTCTTCCTTTACTTCGACATTCTGCCGTTCAAAAGTTGACAATAAACACCTTTAGGTGTAACATTTCCTACTCACCACTCAACCACTCATCAACTAATACTTCACCAACTTACGTGTCATAAGATCATCTTCATGTTGGATCACCAAAAGATAAACACCTGAAGCTAACTGATCGGTATCGAAGCGAATAAGCTCGGCGCCAGTCAAAGACAAGTTTTTCTCCAATAAAATCTGTCCATGTATATTTTGCACAGACAAGTTCAAATTCATTGTTTCTACGACATTCATCTGTACCTGAACGACATTATTAAATGGTACAGGCGATATGATGACCTCTTCTAATCCGGCTATATTATCCGTATTAATTAACATAAAATCAAAAGATTCTGAAATAGCTGTACAGCCATGTGTGTCTGTAATTTCAACAGTATACATTCCCGACTCTGTTGCAACATAAAGATCATCTGTAGCGCCAGGTATAGCAACACCATCCAGATACCACTGATAAGCAAAAGCAACTACATCTACGACTAAAGCTGATCCTGTAGGATTGGTAATAACCGGAGTTGATAAAATGATAAACTCCGCATCTAAAGCAACCGAAGGAGCTGATTCACAGACGCCTGTATAAGTTACTGTATATACTCCGGTGTCCATAATATCCAGAGAAGGATTGGTTTCGCCTGGAATAGCTGCACCATTCTGATACCACTGATAACCAAAACCTTGTGGTGCTACATTTACAGTAACATTCACTATATCCCCATCACAGAATGTTTGTGCGCCCTCTTCGTCAATCATTGGCATCGGAGGTGAACTATTTTCTAAAACAACTACACCATTTTGAACGCAGTTACTTGCATCTGTTGCTGTAAAACTATACGTGCCTGCCGGCAATCCTGTTAGATTTTCAGTAGTCGCTCCGTTTGACCAGACGATTGAAGCTGAATTGCTTAAATTCAAATCAATCGTACCGTCTTCATCTCCCTGGCAAGTTTCATCTGAGCTGCTGACAGTAACAATGAATGACGAGCAACTTTCCACAATACGATAAATATTGCCATTGCTCAATCCTGCCACAAACAATTCGCCATCTTTGTCTTCTCCAAAAGAACTGAATTCATAATTATCATGATTACCAGCCCCTACATTTGACCAGCCACCAAAACCATCAGGTGCAATAGACCAGAAGCGACCAGTACAGTAATCGGCATAGATGTAATAGCCATACATGCCCGGTTGCTGACTTCCCCTATATACAAAGCCGCCTGTAACGGAGCAGCCTGTTGAGAAATTATTGGCGTAAGCATGAACAGGGTCAACCATACTGCTTTGTGGCGGACAACCATTTGTTATAAAAGGATCAAAGCCTTCATAACAACGCCAGCCATAATTCTCGCCTCCTGTACTGGAAGCCGGCTGAAAGTCAATTTCTTCCCAATCATCTTGTCCAACATCAGCTATCCACATATCGCCCGTCAGTCTGTCAAAACTAAATCGCCAGGGATTGCGTAAGCCTAAAGCCCATATTTCATCCAATGTGCTGGCATCGCCAACAAAAGGATTATCAGCAGGTATCGTATAATTCAGTCCGGAAGAAGGTCCACTAACATCAATTCTCAGCATTTTCCCCAGATGTTCCTGTGGGTCTTGCGAGCGATTGCCCGGATCTCCCCCGGAACCTCCGTCACCTAGTCCGAAATACAAATATCCGTCAGGTCCAAATTCCAGATCACCCGCATTGTGGTTATTGTATGGTTGTCCAATAGTAAAAAGAATAATTTCACTATTTGGATCAGCTATGTCGGGATTCAAGCTGGTGCTAAAACGAGAAATACGGGTAGCGCCGCCGCCTGTTGCTGTATAATTGACATAAAAATAGCCATTGGTCGCATAATCAGGATCAAATGCCAAACCAAGCAGTCCTTCTTCGTTTCCACCAGAATCTACCTGCCCGTCAATATCTAAAAATGGGGTCGTCAATGTTGTCCCATTACCATCAATAATACGAATAGTACCGTCCTGCTCAGTGATAAATAAACGTTCGTCACCTGCATTAGAAATATCAACAGGTCGATCGAAGCCTGATGTCATGACTTCCAGTTCTATTTGTGGTTGTGCCTGAAGAATGACAACTGAGAACAGGCATATAATAAAGTGAATGTATCTCATGGTATGTATTTTTACTGTCCGATAACGAGCTTTTGATGAAAACGATAGCCATTAAATTCACCATTAATCAGGTAGATGCCAGCATTTAATTTTTCAGGTAAAGTGATATTTACAAGCCCTGTTTCTGTATCAATGGCATTACTATAAAGGCTTCTGCCTGAAAGATCGGAAATCGTCAGTTGTAGTGTAGTATTCAGATTTTCGCCAAAATCCATAGTCAGGCTTTCACCTTCACGTACCGGATTAGGATAAACATTCGGGATAAGATAAGGGCGTTCTATCTCTACTTTTTTCCAGTCTGAATACTCAGCATATCCATCCAGATCAACTTGTTTCAGGCGATAATAAGTTGTGCCTAACATGGGTGTTTCATCGGTAAATTGGTAATCAACTATAATCTCGCTATAAGTCGCTGCATCTACTCTTCCTATATTTTCTATTACATTCGCATCCGCACTTCTCTGTATTTCAAAATAATCAGAGTTCGCTTCTGTTTCTGTAGTCCATTCAACTAATACCTGACGTTCCTCCGTTACCGAAACTGCAAATTCACTAAGTTCTACAGGAAGTGGGTCGGGATCAATGATTTTGTAAATAACACCATCAGCAAAACCAGCAACGTATAATTCTTTACTTTCATCTTCTCCAAACGTCGCATATTCATAACTGTCGAGATCTCCTACTTCCTCATTAAACCAGCCATTAACTCCATTTGGCTGTATACCCCAGAATTTTCCGGTACAATAATCGGCATACAGATATGTTCCATACAAACGTGGATACCTTGCTCCACGATAAACATAGCCACCTGTTACGGAGCAACCTGTAGAAAATGAATTACCATAAACATGTATTGGTGCTGTCATATCCGTTGCAGGTGGGCAGCCGCCGGTATTAAAAGGCATAGTTCCTTCATAACAACGCCAGCCATAATTCTCACCACCTGCACTGCTTGCAGGCTGAAAATCAATTTCTTCCAGATCGTCCTGTCCTACATCAGCAATCCACAAATCTCCTGTCAAGTCATCGAAGCTGAATCGCCAGGGATTACGGAGTCCTAATGCCCATATTTCATCAAGCGTGCTGGCATCACCAACGAATGGATTATCAGCAGGAATACTGTAAGGGAATCCATTGTCTATATCAATTCGAAGCATTTTACCCAAAGCACTTTGAGGATTCTGAGCGAAATTACCTGGATCGCCACCGCTGCCACCATCGCCCAATCCGATGTACAAATAACCATCAGGACCGAAGTTCAGGTCACCTCCATTATGATTCGTGTAAGGCTGAGAAACGACATAAATGATCTGTTCGCTATCAGGGTCGGCAATATTAATATTATTGCTTACTGTAAAGCGGGAAATACGTGTATTTCCTCCATTGTCGGTATAATTTACATAGAAATAACCATTGTTGGCATAGTCGGGATGGAAAGCTAAACCCAATAAGCCCTGTTCGTTGCCACTTGAACGCACTCTTCCATCAATATCAAGGAATGGCGCAGATTCGATTAGTCCGTTTTTAATAATTCTGATATAACCGTCTTTCTCTACAATAAACAGACGTGTGTCACCTGCATTTGCAATATCTACAGGATTATCAAAACCAGAAACATAGGGATCTAGTGCGATGTTGACCTGAGCCTGTGAGGAACAGTAAAAGGTCAGTACTGTAATAGCACAAAGTAGTTTTTTTATCATGATACTTAAGTTTGGAAAATTGAAAATGAAGTGTTTAAACATGGTTTCAAACGACTTCGATTACAAAAATACTCATTTTAAGGATATAATTTTCAGAAAAATGAAATGCATCAGTAAAAACTATTTTTGTCAATAAAAGTTTCTGTGGCAATTAAATTTTACTTGTAAATATTTTTTATAATATGTAGGTTTGTGTTTTCATTTTTAAATAAAAAATTCCTCTACACATGGGTTTTATGCGTGTCTTATTTAGTTTTATTTTATGCTGCCTTTTCCACTCTGGCTATGCCAATGATGGAGTTTTTTATGCCAGTGGCAATCAGCTTATCCCCATTCAGGAAACTGATATTCGTGTTCAAAAAGAGATACTTAGTATAAAGAAGGTAGGAACTAAATACGCTGAGATCAATGTATACTATGAATTTTATAATCCTGTCGGAGAAAAAGAATTATTAGTAGGGTTTGAGGCTATGTCTCCTTCCGGCGATGTTGATGCTCGTCCCAAAAACGGCGCACATCCCAACATGTATAATTTCACGGTTGAGATGAACACTGAAATACTTGATTATGAGGTTGCTATTGTTGAGGATAGCCCATATTTCAAAGAAGGTAGTTTTATATCCAGATCAGAAGCAGAAGTGCTACAAACGATGGAACCCTACGACATGTATGATCTGACCTATGTTTATCACTTTAAAGCCAAATTTAAAAAAGGGCTTAACATCGTCAAACACACTTACCTGTTCGATCTGTCAGGTTCTGTTGCTACACGTTATGATATTAGTTACGTTCTGACTGCCGCCAAACGCTGGGCTAATCAACAGATCGACGATTTCACCCTTATCATTGATATGGGCGATTTTGAGGATTTCAGTATAAACAGTGATTTCTTTAGTTCTAAAGATGAATGGCTGATACATGGTATTGGCAAAAGCCGGACATTGAATAAAGAGGAAACACTAGACGGCGAGCCATCTGTCAAGTTTATTATACAGAAAGGTCAGCTTATTTTTCAGAAGAAAGATTTTAAGCCTGCCGGCGAATTATTTATTTATGCCATTAATCAATTCTTCGACCAAAATGACCAACTACCTTTTTCGCCGGAAGAACAACACGACATATCCGATTCGGAAAGTGAAACTGAACGCAGAATATTAAGAAATCTGCCATTTGCCAGACGAGGCTATGTATTTAAAGATAAAGCACTTTTGAATTATTATAGCAAGCATGAATGGTATATTCCTAACCCTAATTATCGACCAGATGTAGAAATGTTATTACCAAAAGAGCAGGAATGGGTAAAAAAACAGAGTAAATAGACTTTATTCGTCGAAAACTTACCTGCTTAGTTCCTTTTTTGTTTTCATCTGAACAAAATGCCTTTACTTTGTGGTTGTATAAAGGGACTATTCCTAATTCTCCCCATAAACAGAATGAAGGCAGCAGTATCGTACAAACAAATTCTGGCTATTTCAACGCCCATTATGCTCGGCAGTGCAGCACAAAATGTGATTACACTGACCGATGGCATCTTCTTAGGGCGTGTTGGGGAGGAAGAATTGGCGACTATTGGTTTTGTTGGCGTCTTTTATCTGACTATTGCCGCTATTGGTTTCGGTTTTTCACGTGGTGGGCAAATCATGATCGCCCGTAGAGATGGAGAAGGGGACATCGACGGCGTTGCCAGGGCTACTTATAGTCTCATCTACTTTGAAATTGCACTCTCTATACTGATGTTCTTGTTCATGTATTTCGGTGCTTATCGCTTCTTTTCTGCCTTTGCTGATTCTCCCAAAATACTTTATGGGAGTCTGGAGTATCTTGATTATCGGATGTGGGGCGTGTTTTTCAGCTATATCGGAGTAGCTATTGTAGCTTTTTATACAGGCATTTCACGCACCAATTTTATTCTGGTCGTAACTGTTGTTCTGGGGATCACCAACATCATACTCAATTATACCCTAATTTTTGGGAAATTTGGTTTTCCTGAAATGGGCATTGCCGGCGCTGGCCTGGCCAGTACAATTGCAGAAATAGTTGCCTTTATGCTCTTTGTTGGCTATATGTTTTTTGATAAAAATCTTAGAAAATACAGGCTGCACAGGCTGCCTAAAATTAATACCTCTATTATTTTAGCTCAATTTAAAGTTTCTGCTCCTATTGTAGCACAAATGGTGGTTTCGTTAGGAAGCTGGTTCTTCTTTTTTAGTATTGTAGAAAATTTAGGAGAACGTGAGATGGCTGCCAGTAATGTTGTTCGTATGATTTATCTGGCTTTATCTATCCCTTGTTGGGGTTTTTCTACAGGTATTAATACGCTAGTTAGTAATGCCATCGGTCGTGGGCAACTTGACCAGGTGATGCCTATTACGCACAAGACCGCCTGGCTGTGTTTTCTCTTTACGCTTGCCGTTACTGCTATTATGTTGATATTCCCGGATCAGATCATGCTTCTGATCACACCTGAATTACCCATTCTGGAAACTGCCCGCCCTACCCTTCCAATACTGGCAATTATATTAATATTATTCTCAGCAGGTTCTATTTATTTCAATGGATTAGTGGGAACAGGTGCTACTCAGGTCGGATTATATATTCAGATCATAGCGGCTGTTTTATACCTTATCTACATTTATACCATTATTGAAATTATGGAAGGCGGACTGATGCTCGCCTGGACTTCTGAGATCATGTACTGGATGGTTATGACGGGTATTACTTTGTGGTATTTATACTCAAAGCGCTGGGTAGGCGTGAAAGTCTAAGAAGATCGCCCCTTCAGGCTTTAAGAAGCGTAATCTATAAATGATAAATAAACCCTATTAAACGACAAATGATATTCTTCTAATGTCAACTTCTTTGTTCAATTCTAAATTGCCTAGTAAAAATTCGGTGAAATGATTTGCCCAGAAGGGAGTCAGTGAAGCACCTTTAGTTCCCATTCCATTGAAAATAGCTAATTGTGGAAATTCAGGATGTACGCCAAGCATAGGGCGACGATCTTTGAAAACCGGACGTACGGCAGCATGATGTTCTAATATTTCAAAAGGGCTTTTTAATGCTTTTTTCAAACGTTTTACTAAATTTCCTTTCGCCTTTTCTGTTGGTATGGTATCCAGGTCATCCCAGCTATAAGTAGAACCGACCCAGTATCGCTCCTCTCCTATTGGTACAATAAAAACCCCCATTTTGACCAATTTATCAAATTTAACTTCTGGTATTCTGATAATTAATACTTCACCTTTGGCAGCTTCATGAGGCAGATAATCAAAGTAAGGATTGGCAGCGCTTTTCCAGCCTTCGCAAAAGATAATTTTATCTGCCTGAATATTTTTATAAGTAATTTTATCTCCTGTAAATTCAATGGCTTTGTAGTCAAAAATAACTTCATTCAAAAAGTCTTTTTCAAGAGCATATTGCCTGTAAGCTTCAACAAAACCAGCTACGTCTACTCTACCCGATCGCAAAATCTCGCCCCAGGCATAGGGTTCGTCTAAAATACCTTTCCATTGGCTGGCATCATATTCATCCGACATGTATTGCGACATGCCTTCCCGTCCACTTTTCACCGACCAGTCTGTAAATTGTTTATTGTTCTCAAACGAGCGAATGATATTTTTTTTAATAAAAACAGGTATACCCAGTAAATGCTCAAGTTCCTGGTAAGTCTCAGCAGCAAAGGGCAGCAATTCGTCGATTTTCCAGCTTTTCACAATGCGTCTGCCAGTCACCGGATTGATAATACCCGCCGCTACTCTGGAGGCAGCTCCCTCGTGTCCTTTGTCTATGATGTGGATATGCTTGCCCGCCTTTAACAGAAAATGGCTTAATAATGAGCCGGCTATGCCCTGCCCCACAATGATATAGTCTACTTGTTTATTCACTCTTCACTTATTTCTTTTAAGGCTTCTTTTTCTGCTTTTTTCAGTCCTTTGACCACCAGGTCATAAGAATGGTCGATCAGTTCCATTAGCAGCTTACCAGAAAGACTTCCCTCACAGTCTATTGTATTCCAATGCTTTTTACTCATGTGATAACCAGGTTCCACTTCAGGATACTCCTCCCTTAGTTCTATTGCCTTATCAGGATCGCATTTTAAATTTACTTTAAACTGTTCTCTGCCTAAGCCAGTCAGGGCAAACATTTTGCTCATGACTTTAAAAACCAAGGTTACTTCATCAAAAGGAAAACTTTCTGTTACACCAGGCTTAGAAAGGCAATACATTCTAAATTCTTCAACATGCATATTGAAAATATCTTTAAATAAGTTCCAAATATACTTTAACTTGGCAGATAAATATCAGACAAACATGCGAATGATCTATATTTTCTTACTCAGTACTACTGTTTTACTGTTATCTTTTGGCTGTACAGGCGTCAAAAAAACAACAGATCAATCCACTTACTCAACAGCAAACGGCATGCAAATACAGACAAAAGCAGGTGAAGAATTTTTCATAGAGGTCAATAGCGTTCCTTCTTCAGGATTCAAATGGATGCTTGTCGAACCTATTGATGAAAGCCTGATCTCCTTTGTAGAAAGGCGATACGACGAAACAGAAGTACCAAAGGAACCGCAGGGCTTTATGGTCAATAATAGTGTAGATGAAAAAATGGTCTTCAAAGCCTTAAAGTCTGGTTCTACTGAATTACAAATTAAATATGTTCAACCCTTTAACCCTGATGATCCTGAAGCCGAAATACAAACTTATCAGGTAGTTATCGAATAAAACAGCAGAGCAGTGAGCATGAAAAAAAATAGCTCGGCTATACTGGGTCAGTCATTTCAAAAAGAACGTCCTTACAAAATAGTAGGCGCCGGAATAGCTGGACTGATGACTGGTTTTTATTTAAAAAAAGCCGGCATACCTTTCAGCATTACAGAGGTCAGTGAGCGAACAGGTGGCGTATTGGGTACTCAAAAACTCAAACATGGACTAGCAGAGCAAGCGGCTAATGGTTTCATCTGGTGCGAAGCCTTACAGGAAATTTCAGATGAGCTGAATTTACAGATCATATCTCC
>JAHDFX010000191.1 GCA_020627965.1 Saprospiraceae bacterium
CTCAGAACCAGCTCCGTCAGGCAACACAGCAATTACAGCACCTTGAACATACCTGCCGTATACTGAGTCCTGAGTTTGCTTTAAAACGGGGCTTTTCTATTACTTTGCACAATGGAAAACCCATTAAAGAGGTGAAAAATATCAAAGCTGGCGATCAATTAGAAACACATCTTTCGGATGGAAAAATTATTAGCCTGGTAAACAACCCTGTTAGATAAAAATATTCGTCTTGCGACTACACCCTACATTAGTCGAACACCTCTGCTCATTCTAAATGATAAAATACATTTTTTCGATAAAAAATAAAAAAAAGACTTAGGGCTGTCATATTTTCCGTTGATCTGCGACTAATACAAGTAAGAAACAGTATCGTAATTAATGTGTTATCGTGCGTCATGTTATCATGCTATCGCACCATTAATTATATTAAAATAATACCAATACTCCGTATTGATATTGAGAATGCTCCGCATTCGTTTAAGACCTAATGTCATTGAATGTACTGATTGTCAATATACTGGATGTATGAGCTTTATTTCGATTTACATTTGACTGATAAAAGCAAAAACCAATACGGAGTATTGTAATACAACAACGCATGAAAAAAACCATAGAAAGTGGAGGAGTAAGTAACGAAACACATATGGTTCACCACAGATAACATGGTTCAAAACAGACACTAATCTCTTTCTGTGATAATCTGTGTAAATCTGTGGTGAATAATAACTACCTATTGCTTGTATAAAATTATCCTTTCTTATATTTGTATAAATGCATTCGATTTATATGAAATACATACTCAAGTATTATATTCCCATTTTGCTGGTAATAATGGCATGTTCTGGTTGTTCAACATTCAAAAAAATGGGTGTTAATCTGGGACAGGGCTTAAAAACAAGCCTGCAAGGCTTCGAGTTAGATACTACAAATTTGGCGGCAGCTTCTCGTTCAGCCACTCGTGCTGCTTTGGAAGAAGCCCTGAAAGATAGTGTCAGTATTCGTTTGCAAAGACAATTAGACCCTATATTGGATCAACTTATAGATTCTTTAGATATTGCTTCTGATCGTCTGCGTGGTAATATTACTGGCCCAGAAACTTCCGTCTGGCTGGAAGAACAACTAGACCTGTTGAGCAAAGAACTGGTTTTGGCTGCTGCCGGACTAAGAACTGAGCTGCTAGGGGAGGAGTCTATTCTCCAAACGCAGACCTACATACAAAAAGCCCTGCTTCCCGAATTAGAAAACTTTTTCTCCAGCTTGCCCAATCGTTTAACAACACCTGAAAATCTGGAAAATATAGGTGTGCTTAGACAACGATTATCCGTAGAATTAGATTCATTATTAGCACAATCTATCAAAACGGCATCCATAGAATTCGACGAAAATTTCTCCCCTCGCATAAAAGCTTATGTAGACGATATTAAAACAGTAACAGGGGATACCCGTAAAGAAGTAGATCAAACCATTACAACAACACAAAGAGGCATTAGAGGCATATTAGGCTTATTACTGGGAGGTATTGCAAGCTTAATTCTTTTATGGGCAACACTACGTTATTATTTATCGACTCGTCGTTATAAAGATATTATCAAAGTACTAACAAAGCAGATTGATCAGATAGACAGTCAGGAAGAATATGATAAACTAGTAGAAAAAGTTAGAGAAAGCATGGATGTTCGTGGTTTGAATACTTACTTAGTAGAAATTTTAGAAGAAGAAAACTTAAAGGATCAGCCAGAATGGAAAGACAAAGATCAGCAAGTATTAAAGCTGATTGCTAAATACCTCAAATCGAAAGAACTTAAAACCGAAGATGAATCATCAGAAGATGTCAGCTCTATTTATGACGAAGCCAAAAAAATGGGACTCGACGATCACTTACAGAGTGTCATGGATAGAATGGCATAAATTTTTTATGCTGAGCGAAGCCGAAATTTATGCTGAGCGAAGCCGAAGCAAACAAAGCGGCTGGGGTCGATGAGCCGCATTTGAGTAAAATATGATAAAGGGGGAAACCGGAGCCGAGGGTGTAAAGGTCAATTAAGTAAAAACATAGTAAGATACTCCGGTATAAGTTTTAATTAAAAGAAAATCGAGGTGTATCAGGCGTCAGTTGATAACCCATGTTAAATTGAAAAGTATAAGTTCTAAACTCACCGTTACAGGTATATTGCCAATTCACGGACTGTCGGGATAACACATCCATCATACGGGAAACATCTTGCTGAAAAGCAATAAAACCTGCTTTGCGCAATACATTCTTAACTTCAAGAGTAGTCGTCTCCAGATTAGTTAGCATCAAATGTTCTGCGACCTGCTTGACTGCACCGATGTCAATGTGGCGATAAGCTTTTTTAAATGTATTTGTCATAATTCTTATAATTTGGAATGATTGAATTTTATCGTTGGGGCGTATTGCACACGCCCATGTTATCACGTATTATTGCAATTAAAAGTCTCTCTTCTCTCAGCCCGAAAGGGCGATCCCTTTAATGTACTTCAATTAAATACCTGATCGTACATTGGTTATGATTGTAAATGATGTATTCATTATTACGCAGATCAACGCCACCTTTAGCAAAAAGCGAATCATAATTTTTACCACGCTTTTTTAAATTACCTTCACTTAATTGATAGCACCAGTTTTGGTGGGCTTTAATTTTTAATTGTTTCCCAACATGTACATCATACAAAGCAAGGAAACCTTTGTTCGAACTCCCGCCAGTCCAATAAGAACCATAAAAGGAAGTATAGTTCAGAGATTTTTGGAAACGATCAGCAAAGTATAATCCATAGCCAAACATCTTCCCATTAATAACGGCATTAGCAGGACGCAATATCAAACCAGCCTTCATAATAGACAACCAGTTTTCATTGCGACTGCCATGCCAGAACAACTCCACTTTTTTATGTTCAGCCTTTTTCATGTGCGTATCAAACTGCTCTTGTGTACGCATATTTACAACAGTAAAAGCACGTTTGAAATTCGTAGCATTAGTCCCCATCATTTTCTTGATGGAATTAATCAATTTTTTATCTTGCAGCGGAGTGATCTGTAAACCCATTGCTTCTATTAAAGTCAGTTTTTCTTGCTTTGTAGGCGTATCTTTCTGCTTTTCATTTAGTTCTACCTGTCCTCGCATGACATCAAGTGTGGCTTGCTCTTTTGCCAACATTTCCTCGATAGCTTTTAAATCTTTAGTAGTTTTTGGGGCATTGATGAGGTGGTCATTTACCCTCGACATGCGCCTTGGGATAACTTGGAAAAGTTCTATTAATTTATCATTAAAGTACTTTGCTCTCATGCCTTTTTTCACCCGTGCAACAAGATTATCCAATAATGCCTGTGCTTCTTCAACCTGCTTGCGGGTAACTTCTTCTGCCGAAACCATATAATTATAACTGATCGACTTGCGTGCAAAACGGGTAAGTTCCTGGATTAATTGGTCTACAGTCTTATCTGAAATATCCAGATGCTGACTTTCATCCTTGCTTACATGGGCGAATAGGTGAGTCTGGTCTTTATAGCCCTTGCGTACTTTCTCGTTATACTTGCTATCCCATTTAGACATCGGGTAATTGGCTGCCGTTCCTGAGCTACCAACTCTGCCATAAGTCGCCGTAAATGTCCCATCTTTATTTTCATGCATCTCATAAAACTTATTATTGTTATTGGCTGTCACCATAATAAGCTTGGCAATACGCACACTTTCTACAATTGGCTCATCACTTTTCTTTAGATGAACAGACTGAACACCATCAACTTTTTTCATTGCTTTTTGTGTCCTGGGAACAGGAGTTTGAGCTGCTCTTAATGCCTGTGCAGGATTAATTATTGGAGCAGGACTAAAAACTTGTTTGATGAGTTGAAGCATGACAAGAAATTTTTGTTGTGTAATTTATTTGATGTCGTTATGTAATTTATTTGATGTCGTTATGTAATTTATTTGCTAAATAATAGAACATTTCTCAAATCTGCAAATTTTTCAACATTTTTTATTCAAAAAAGTGATTTTTATTCATTTTGTAATTTATTTGATTATATTTTTTATCCCTTTTACGCTTAAAAAAGATAAAACCTATCATCCATTACGATATATTGTCAGAAATTCTTTTAATTACCCAAATAACTCAATACACCAATAACCAATAACTCAATGTACAAAATCAACGGACACGGTCACTTACTACCCAAACCTGAAGAAATCCCGAATTTCATGCAAGAAAAAGGCATTTTCTGGATAGATGCTGATCGGAAATATATGCGACAAGGAGACTGGAAACGGCCAATTACAGATAAAAGCTTCTTTCTGGAGGAAAAAATGGAATGGATGGAACAGAATGGAATTGACCACGAAGTCGTCCTTAATCTGTCTCAGCTTTACGCCAATGGTTTTGATCGCCAAAAAGCAAAAGACACTATTCGGTTTCAAAACGATTTCAATGCTTCCGTGCAACAACAATATCCTGAAAAATTTACAACTGGCTTTGTCGTACAAGCAGCTTACACTGATGATGCTTTGGAAGAAATAGAACGTTGTGTCAAACAACATGGACTTAAGTTACTATGCCTGCCAACACATTATACAGATACTGATGGAAAATGGCGTTCTATTGCCAATAAGGCTGTAGAACCTATCTTTGAACTAGCCGATAAATATGGACTCGCAGTAGAAATACACCCTTATGATGCACCCAAAATGATCGCTTTAGAGAATATCTATTGGCGTTTTCATTTGGTCTGGATGTGCGCACAAACTGCCGATACCTACCATTGTTTTACCTTATTAAATTATCACGAACGTTTTCCGAATATGCGTGTTTGCTTTGCACATGGCAATCAGTTTGGGCAGGTCAATGTGGGCAGAAGGGTACAAGGATTTACGGGACGCCCCGATTTATTTGAAGGCACAACACACCCCAATAAAGCTTTAGGTTCGTCCAATCTGTTTTTTGATACCTTAGTACATGATGTGTTTTCATTGAGGTTATTGATTGAAAGGCAAGGCATCAGTCAGGTAATAGCTGGTTTAGATGATCCTTATCCATTAGGAGAAATGGAAAGTGTTCCGGGGTGTTATCCTGGAAAAGTTATTGATGAAGGAGTAGAACACAACATTATAACTAAGGAAGAAAAGGGAATGATCTGGAAAGACAATGTGATAGAATGGCTATGTGGGGCAAATAAATCTGATTTTTTGGAACGATTGAGGCTTTCTTGATGTTTTGGGACTTGTAATTACTTGATTTGTGAGTCGTTAATTTGTAATTTCGCGATTCGTAATTAAAATAAAAATGACAGAAGAAAAAAAATCGCTCAATTTTATTGAGCAAATAATCGAAAAAGACTTGGAAACTGGTAAGTTTGACGGACGTGTGCATACTCGTTTCCCTCCCGAACCTAATGGCTTTCTGCACATCGGGCATGCTAAATCCATATGCCTGAATTTTGGTATTGCGACACAATACGCTGGAAAAACCAATCTTCGTTTTGATGATACGAATCCGAGTAAGGAAGAGCAACGCTACGTAGATGCGATCAGAGAAGATATTCAATGGCTGGGCTTTGAGTGGAATGAAGATGTGCTTTTTGCTTCTGATTATTTCAATAATCTATACGATTATGCAGTACGCCTAATCAAATTAGGCAAAGCCTATATAGATGATTCAACAGCCGAAGAAATTGCCGCATCAAAAGGTACGCCTACTGTTCCAGGTAAAGAAAGCCCTTTTAGAAACAGAAGTGTAGAGGAGAATCTCGATCTGTTTGAGCGCATGAAGAAAGGAGAATTTGACGAAGGAGCCAAAGTACTACGTGTAAAAATAGATATGGCACATCCGAATATGCATATGCGTGATCCGGTTGTGTATCGTATTAAAAAAGCCCATCATCACAGAACAGGGGACGATTGGAATATTTATCCGATGTACGACTTTGCTCATGGATATTCAGATTCCATTGAAGGCATTACTCACTCCCTTTGTACGCTGGAGTTTGAAGTACATCGCCCGCTTTACGACTGGCTGATCGATGCATTGGACTTATATCATCCACAGCAAATTGAATTTGCCCGCCTGAACCTGAATTACACCATTATGAGTAAAAGAAAATTACTCCAATTGGTACAAGAAGGCGTAGTTAATGGCTGGGATGACCCACGTATGCCAACCATATCAGGCATGCGTCGAAGAGGATATACACCAGAATCTATTCGTAATTTTGCAACAGGGGTTGGTATCGCCAAACGCGAAAATATTATTGATATTTCCCGCCTGGAACACAGCGTACGCCAGCATCTGAATAAAATTACTCCCCGTGTTATGGCAGTACTTAATCCATTGAGACTGGTCATTACTAATTATCCGGAAGGTAAAACCGAGGAATTGTCCCTTATCAATAACCCTGAAATGCCGGAAGAAGGGGAGCGTGTATTGCCGTTCAGTCGCGATCTTTACATTGAAAGAGAAGATTTCATGGAAGACCCACCAAAGAAATTCTTCCGTCTCGGACCAGGTAGAACTGTGCGTTTGAAAGGAGCTTACATTATTACTTGTGATGGCATGGTAAAAGATGATGATGGCAATGTAATTGAATTACGATGTACTTATTATCCTGATTCGAAGAGTGGAGAAGATACTAGTGGAATCAAGGCAAAAGGTGTCCTGCACTGGGTATCAATAGATCATGCTAAAGATGTCGAAGTACGCCTGTATGACCGTCTATTCAATGATGAAGCACCTGACGGACATAAAGACAAGAGCTTCATGGATTTCTTGAATCCTGATTCGCTAAAAATCATCACAGCTAAAGCAGAACCTAGCCTTTTAAATGCAAAACCTGGTGATAAATTTCAGTTTATGCGTAAAGGCTATTTTTGTGCTGATCTGGACTCCACCTCCGAAAATCCTATCTTTAATAGGACAGTGACTTTGCGTGATGGTTGGGCGAAAGCGCGGAAGAAGTAGTAACATCAACATGGCGGGGCAGACTAACATAGAAAGTTGTGCCCTGCCCTGATGTTGATTCCAGCCATATCTGCCCATCTAGCTTCTCAGAAATTCTTAAACACAGCGCCAAGCCTATACCTGTGCCATCATACTGATCCTGAGTGTGTAATCGCTTAAACATGGTAAATATATCCTTCTGGTGTTTTTTAGAAATTCCGATCCCATTGTCCTGAATTGCAATAACGACTTTGTCTTTTTCCACTTTAGAGTAAATGGAAATTTTGGGCGTTTTATCTGGAGATCTGAATTTGATCGCATTGCCAATGAGATTCTGAAAAAGCTGATTTATAAGCAGTTTAGATGATAATATAGTGGGTAAATGAGAGCAGTTTATAACTGCATTGCTTTCCTGAATACGTAATCGCATGGTGTTTTTAATGATTTCGACGGTATCATTTAGGTCTACTTTTTCAGGTATGTAATTGGAATAGCCTAACTTAGAATATTTTAATAAACCTCGAAGCATTTGATCCATTCTTTCTACATTGGCCAGAATGTAATCCATAAACTCCAAAATCTGTTTGTCCTTTTTGTGCTCAACCTTTTTTAATAATAATTGGATATATCCCCCGATCATTCGCAATGGTTCTTTCAAATCATGGGACACCGCATAAGAAAACTGTTCTAGTTCTTTGTTTTTTTCTTCAAGTAAATCCTGAGACCGGGATAAAGAGTTATTAATACTCTGTAACTGACGGTTTTGACGTTCTACTTCAAGCTGTTTGTTGACTAATTTGGTGTTAACTTTATTCAAAGATTGTAACAGTCTGCCCGTTTGTTGCTCAAACCTGAGATTTTCTGCTTTAAAAGATTTTATAAATAATATAACAGATATAATTGCCAAAATCATATTAACAATTGCCCCGACAGCCGCCTGCTCAGCAGAAAGATCTATTAATGGTATATGACTTTTAAGATGATATGTCATTGAAAAAATAATCATGACAGATATATATACACTGAAGAAAACAAGCGGCTTACTTTTCTTGAAAAACATATAAGGCCACATCAAAGAACATAAAAGCAAGTATTCCAAATGTACTTTAGGAGGAAGGATAAGTGAACAATAAGTAAGAATAAAGGGAACAATAAACATAAAATACCACCGGGAAAGAATCGTTTTCTTCTGGGATTGTAATACAAAAAGCAAAAAATATAAAATGAAAGAAACCAGACAAACCCTAAATACCTTGGTGTTCCCAATGTATAAAGAATAAGCGATCTGGATTAAAACACCTATAGTGATACAAAAAGTAATCTGATTGAGTAGTCGGATTTTTTTGTTCTCTAATTTTGAAAAAGCACTGTCAGTTCCCAGATTGGATATAGCATTCCAAATATCTGTCATAGCAAAGGTTTTGTGATTTTTTCAAGTATAACAATAGCTTACTTGATTCTATTTAATGTAACTTCGCCTTTATTTAACTGCTTATATAGTTAATTTTGGGTAAAGATAACTAACCCTTCGTTTGGGTAACGAAGGTACATAAGCCTATCTGCTAGAACATAGAAAGATGATGCGGAATTTCCGGAAATTGGGACATCGGAACGCTTACATATAAATATACGTATAAAATATGAAAAAGTTACTTATTTATGGTGCAAATGGCTACACAGCCGGATTAATTATTCGATTTTCCGATAATTATGGTATCAAGCCAATTATAGCCGGACGTAATGCAGAAAAAATAGAGGCGATAGCGAAAGAATACGAGTTAGAGTATAAAGTTTTTGATCTGAGTGATTTAGATGTTATAGAAAATGCTCTGTCAGATATAGATGTTGTTTTGCATTGTGCTGGGCCTTTTATGTATACGGCTAAAAATATGATGACAGCCTGTATCAATACAAAAACACATTATTTGGATATTACTGGCGAAATCACTGTATTTGAACGTGGTGCAAGAATGGGAGAGGCAGCAAAAGAAGCAGGTATTATGCTTATGCCAGGAACGGGGTTTGATGTAGTACCAACAGATTGCATGGCAGCCTACCTTAAAGAACAAATGCCAGATGCAACGCACTTGGAATTGGCATTTGGTGCTACCAAAACAGGTTTATCTCACGGCACAGCGAAAACGATGGTTGAAAATTTAGGAGAAAGTGGAGCCATCAGAAAAGAAGGAAAAATTACAAGAGTGCCCATCGCTTACAAAACCAGAAAAATACCCTTTGGCAAAAAAGAATTACTCACTGTGACCATTCCCTGGGGAGATGTTTCCACAGCATGGTATACTACCGGTATTCCAAATATTATGACCTATATGGCTACTAGCCCGGCTATGCACAAACAAATGAAACGTTCAAAGTACATTAATTGGTTGTTAAAAACCAAATGGATGAAAAATGCCCTGAAAAAACGTATTGAAAAACGCCCGGCAGGACCCGACGATGAAAGAAGAGACAGTACACGAAGCCTGGTGTGGGGAGAAGTACGTAATGCCAAAGGAGAAACTATTCAGGCAAAGATGGTAGGACCAGAAGGGTACACCATAACGGCACATATGGCATTAAACATTGCAAGAAGAGCGCTGAATGACCACGCACCTAAAGGATTTCAAACCCCAGCGGGTGCCTACGGACACGAACTAATATTGGAAATGGAAGGCGTTCAAAGAGAATTGATAGAACTGTAAAAAATAGAAGTTTGGGATTTCTTTCATGTTCAAAAGAAAATACTTACCTTTGCAGCCGAATAAAAATGGACTTAAAATTATAGATTAAAGATTTAAATCAATGGCGGTTTATTTAACTAAAGAAAAAAGAGAAGAAATTTATAAAGAGTATGGTGGAAGCGCCACCAATAGTGGCTCTACTAAATCACAGGTCGCTCTATTAACCTACCGTATTCAGGAACTATCTAAACACTTACAAAAAAATCGTAAAGATTTTTCCTGTCAACGTGCATTACTCTCTATGGTGGGGCAACGCAAACGCTTGCTCAACTACCTCGCAAAAAAGGATATCAACGAATATCGTTCTCTTATCGAAAAACTTGGATTACGTAAGTAATTTGCTGAGATTATATAAAAAGTGTTCTGCGCAGGAACACTTTTTTTGTGTTAATGCAAATTGACTACTCTGTAATTCGTGCACCGAAATGTATAAGTGCTTTGTGATCCTTTTTGCATAAATAAGCTATAAATTATACTAATATGGGAAAACAAATTCCTATTACTACTTCTTTTAATCTTCCTGATGGAACAGAAGTAGTACTTGAAACCGGAAAACTGGCTGCACAGGCTGATGGTTCCGTAGTCGTCAGACAAGGTAATACAATGTTATTCGCCTCCGTTGTTTCATCCAAATCAGCTAGAGAAGGGCAAAGTTTCTTTCCTCTTTCTGTAGATTATCAGGAAAAATTTGCCTCTATTGGACGTATCCCAGGAAACTTCTTCCGCCGTGAAGCTCGGCTTTCTGAAAATGAAATACTTACTTCTCGTTTGGTAGATCGTGTCATTCGACCGCTTTTCCCTGATGGCTACATGAATGATACACAGGTTATCATTAACCTCATTTCAGCAGATAAAGATGTAATGCCTGATGCGCTTGCAGCATTGGCTGCCTCCGCAGCACTGGCTGTTTCTGATATTCCTTTTGCCGGACCCATTTCTGAAGCACGTGTAGCACGTATTAATGGAGAATATGTAGTCAACCCAGGTAGAGAAGCATTAGCTGATGCTGATCTTGATATCATACTTGGTGCTACTATGGAGAATGTGATGATGGTAGAAGGGGAAGCTAAAGAATGTTCGGAAGCAGACCTAATCGAAGCCATTAAAATTGGACATGAAGCTGTTAAAGTACAATGTCAGGCTCAATTGGCACTAGCCGAACTGGTCGGAGAAAAAGCTACCGTGAAGCGTGAAACTGAAGTGAAAGAAGAAGATGAAGAGGTAAAAGAGGCTGTCGCCAAATTAGTAAGAGACAAAATTGTCGAAATTACCAGGCAAGGTACTGAAAAACACATACGTAAAGAGCTGTTCAAAGCACTTAAAGAAGAGATGAAGGAAGCACTGTTGGAAGCCAACGGTGAAGAATATATGGAAGAAAAGGCTGAATTTATTAGTAGATACTACGATAAGATTCAAAAAGAAACTATTCGTGAAGTTCTATTAAGTGAAAATATTCGCCTGGATGGGCGTAAGCCGGATGAGATTCGTCATATCTGGTCAGAAGTTAACTACCTTCCTAGCCCACACGGTTCAGCTGTATTTACTCGTGGAGAAACACAAGCATTGGCTACCTTGACACTGGGAACCAAGCTAGACGAGCAGATGATAGATGATGCACTGAATTTCCACTTTAATAAGTTTATACTGCATTATAACTTCCCTGCATATTCAGTAGGAGAGGTGCGCCCAATGCGTGGACCTGGCCGCCGCGAAGTCGGACATGCGAACCTGGCAGGACGCTCTTTGCGTCAGGTATTGCCTGGACAGGACGAAATGCCTTACACCGTTCGTATTGTATCTGATATTCTGGAATCAAATGGTTCGTCTTCTATGGCTACTGTTTGTTCCGGCTCACTGGCACTTATGGATGCTGGTATTAATATCAAATCTCATGTATCTGGTATCGCAATGGGACTGATTACGGATGGAGAACGTTATGCTATACTGTCAGACATACTTGGAGATGAAGACCATATAGGAGACATGGATTTCAAAGTTACGGGGACAGATAAAGGTATTTGTGCTTGTCAGATGGACATCAAAATTGATGGATTACCTTACGAAATTCTTGAAAAGGCTTTAGATCAGGCTCGTCAGGGACGACTACATATTCTGGATAAGATGAATGAAGTTATCTCAGAACCAAGAGAAGATCTTAAACCGCATGCACCACGTATGGTAAAGTTGACCATCGATAAGAGCTTTATTGGTGCTGTTATTGGCCCTGGAGGTAAGATCATTCAGGAAATGCAGAAAGAAACAAATACTATTATCAATATTGAAGAAATTGATGAAGTAGGGCATGTCACTATCTCTAGCGCCGATCGTGAATCACTGGATATGGCTATTGCCAAGGTCAAAGCCATTACAATGGTGCCGGAAGTAGGAGATGAGTATGAAGGAGAAGTAAAAACGGTACAACCTTACGGTGTATTTGTAGATTTCCTCCCCGGTAAATCAGGTCTGGTACATATCTCTGAGCTTTCTCATTCTCGTATCGAAAGAATAGAAGATGT
>JAHDFX010000192.1 GCA_020627965.1 Saprospiraceae bacterium
GGGAAATTGTCAGCCAATTTGAAAAGTGTATAGTAACTTACTCATAGTTAAGAACTATTAGCACAAAAAGTTTAGGACACCAGGCAGAATATTTCTTAATACTGTTCTTTATCATTCGGAAAATCTCTGCTTTTCACATCAGCACTGTATTGTTCTACTGCACCTTTTATTTCATCAAAAAGATTTAAATAACGACGCAAAAAACGAGGATGGAAATCTTTCGTAATACCTAACATATCATGTGTCACCAACACTTGCCCGTCCGTATGTTTCCCCCCACCGATACCAATAGTCGGGATAGTCAGCGTTTCCGAGACTTTTTTGCCTAATTTGGCAGGAATTTTCTCTAACACAATAGCAAAACAGCCAATTTTCTCTAGCAACTTAGCATCTTTTACCAGCTTTTTGGCTTCCATTTCTTCTTTTGCTCGAACAGTATAAGTACCAAATTTATAGATAGACTGCGGTGTAAGTCCCAAATGCCCCATGACAGGTACACCAGCCGATAAAACTCTTTCGATACTCTCTCGTATCTCTTCACCTCCTTCCATTTTAACGGCATGCGCTCCTGATTCTTTCATAATACGCACAGTAGCTGCCAAAGCTTTTCTTGAGCTTCCCTGATAATGACCAAATGGCAGATCCACCACTACAAGCGCCCTTTCTACTGCCCTCACTACAGATGAAGCGTGATAAATCATTTGGTCGAGTGTAATGGGTAGCGTTGTTTCGTGTCCAGCCATTACATTAGAAGCCGAATCACCTACTAATAACACATCTACTCCTCCTGCATCCAGTATTTTTGCCATCGAATAATCGTAAGCTGTTAGCATAGAAATGCGTTCTCCTCTAGCTTTCATCGCTTGCAGCGCATGAGTTGTTATTTTCTTAAATTCTTTATGTACAGACATCCTCCAGTAGACTTTTAAATGATGAAATTTTCAAGCAATTTCGATAAAAATTGACGCAAGATAAAAAATGACTGGGAAAATCGAAGATTTTGTTTGATTTTTGCTTGAAAGTTAGTTGGGGAGTGGGTGGACACTCTCAACTACTCCCTACCCAACTACTTTCCTCGCAACTACTCCCTACTCAACGTTTCACCACCCATATCTCCCCTTTACTCCAGGGTAAATATTTCTGGTAAGTATATTTTTTTAAGACTTCAGTATTGGGCAAAGCACCAAAAGTGACTATATATGGACGCTCTTCTACCCACCACCAATATCTGGCACCTTCTCGGTTCCGTCTGTTTGTATGGTAAAAGCGGCTTCCATTAAATTCAAAACCTCCGTCGATCAGTGTTTCAGGGATATTTTCTTTTTCAATGAGTTCATCAATAGCCAGCCAGCGTGTTCGGTTCCAGGCTAGGTAATCGTGTGTTGCGGCAATGCTGAAAAACGTCATTACAACCAGAAGGAAGCTGGATAGATAAATGGAAAATTTCTTAGTCCGCCCCCTATCCCACTTCCGAAGAAGAATTTTGTCGGTTTTTTGTCTCCCTTTGGAAGAGGCGAAGGACGTGAAATCCCATCCAAGACAAAAAATCAATGACAGCAGTAAAACTAAAGGCAATAAGTAGCGATCAAAAAAACCGCCCAGCATTATTGGGAAAAAATAAATTGCGGCAGCAGCCAAAAAGAATACATTTAAAATCTGTGTCTGACTGAATTGCCATTGCCGCAAGGCAGTAAATAAACCTAATAATTTATCAAGCAAAAACAATAACATTACCAGCCCTGACAATATACCCAAGCAGGTAATAATTTTCCAAAAGATTACAGAAATAGCTGGCACATTTGCCTGTCCTTCCAAGTATACATCATACAACATCAAAGGTCCCAATCCTTCCGCCTGAATTATATTCTCAGCAATAGGCATTGTCGTTCCTTTAATGATAAAAAACAATAAAACAGGTAAGGCGATAAGTAAATATCGTTTCCAGTTAAAAGCTGATTTTGTCAAAGCTAAACAAGAGGCAATTGGCGCTAAAAACCACCCCAGGTAAAGAAAGGAGATGTAGCTGTTTTTCGCAATTTGTTGGGGCAATTCTCCTGGTCGTTCCTGTATTGCCTGGCCTAATCTGCCGATGTAAGCTCCGTATGCTTCAGGCGCACGTCCGGTTGATTTTAACCAAAATTGAAATATAAATAGGACAAACACTGTGATAAATACAGGCAAAACAGTTATTGGAATTTCTTTGATTTTAAAACGTTTTTTCAATAAAGCAGCGACCATAAAAGCCAGTGGAATAAAGAGTCCGAGCTGCCGGCAAAGTACTGCAACACTTGTTAAAAGAATAGCAAAAAACAGATCTTTTTTCTTTTCATTTTGCAAAAAGCAAACATAAAAAAACATTGCCCACACACTAGTTGCAAAAAAGAAAATATCTGTCATAAAAGTAAAAGAGAGCAGACAAAAAAGCGGATTAAAAGCAATACATAATGCAGTCAGAATGGCTAAATTTCTATTTTGATTAGCTTGTTTCACCAAGACATAAGTTCCTAAAATACCCAGCCAGCCAGCACATAAAGTAGACCAGCGCAACACGGTATAGGAATAACCAAATATTTTACAAAAAAAAGCGCCCCATAAGGTATGTGTCAACAATGTAGCACTTGTCCAGCCTAATGGACGAAAATTTCCGGTTTCCAGCAGCCGCTGTACAGCAATAGCATAAGACCAGTCATCATTTAAGGGAAAATTACCCGTAGGCTGAATAATAAAAATGGCAATTAGCCAACAAAAGGTAAGTAAGACAATATCCGAAAAGGCAGAACGGTTCAAGCTACCATCTGTTTGTGCCAGCTATCGCTCAGGCGGACTTTCCATTTAGTTTCCAGATCGGCTTTGGTAGTCACTAAATTATCAAAAACCAAGGTATCATCATTGATAAGACCTTTTTCATATAATTGAGCAAATTCATTACGTTCTGCTGCATATACTTCTCCATCCTGCTCATAAGTGAAAGTCATTCTATCGAAGAGATCAAGCTCATACTCTCTTTCCAGAACTTGAAGAAAATGCACCGAGCTATCTATAGAACAGCCACTTGCACCTGCCTGGCTTTCATCTACCATCAAGATAATGAATCGTCCATTTCTCAGTTCTGCATGGGCTTTAAGCGCCTTATTGTGGCTAGTCCATTTTTGAACAAAGGTTTTCAAATGAGACTCTATGACAGGAATATGAGTTGCCGGTATCTCGGTTTTACTTTGATATATCCAAACTCTGGAATTGGGTGAAAGTTGTTCCATAATTACATATTCTGAATAATTAATTCTGCCAGATCGTAAACCATCACCTCTTCTTCTTTTTCTTTAGCTTTTACACCATCCGACATCATTGTCAGGCAAAAAGGACAATTGACTGCAACCATATCAGCCCCAGTATTCAAGGCTTCTTCTATACGCTCAATATTGATACGCTTGTCACCTGGCTCGTCTTCTTTAAACATCTGCGCACCTCCTGCCCCACAACATAAACCATTCTTTTTGCTGCGCTTCATTTCCACCAAATCGGCATCTAGTGTTTCCAGTACACTTCTTGGTGCCTCGTATATGTCATTGACACGTCCCAGATAACAAGAGTCATGATAAGTGATTTTTTTGCCTTTGAAAGAACCTCCTCCATTCATTTTAATGCGTCCGGCATTAATTAATTCCTGCAATAATTGTGTATGATGTATTACCTCATAATTACCTCCCAATGCAGGATATTCGTTTTTCAGCGTATTAAAACAATGTGGACAGGCAGCTACAATTTTCTTGACTTTGTACATATTCAAAGTCTCAATATTCTGCAGCGCTGTCATTTGAAATACAAATTCATTTCCTGCTCTGCGTGCTGGATCTCCTGTACAACTTTCCTCTTCGCCCAAGATAGCGAATTTCATCCCTACTGCATTCAGTATTTTTGTAAATGCAACCGTTACCTTTTGCGCTCTTGCATCAAAGCTCCCTGCACAACCTACCCAAAACAAGATTTCCGGTTCTTCTCCACGTGCGGCATAATCCGCCATTGTTTCTACTTTCATGTGTATTGTTTTATCCTTTGCGTAAAAATACAAATTTCAAAATCAATACGAAGTATTGTCAACAAATAAGCTTAAAATTCTATTATATTGGTGCTGATAAAAGCAAGAGTATCTTTAAAATCAATAAAAAGCATCATTATTCACAATTCTAGATTATTTTGAATAAAGCATTATCATCTAATGAGCAGGAAGTAGGACAAGCTTTTCGGGAAAGTCTTGTGCTGCCTTTGTTGTTTATTGGTTTATTGGTTTTTATTCATATCATTCAAGTTGTTTTTGGTTTCCACCCTCGCGAATGGGGGATCTACCCTATGCATGTTTTTGGGCTTCGAGGCATATTAACCTATCCATTAGTACATTCTGGTTTCCCGCATCTTTTTTCTAATATTTCTGCTCTGTTACTGCTGGGCGTCACTGTTATGTATTTCTACAAACGAGTGGCTGTACAAACCTTCATGATTATTTATTTGATGTCGGGAATATTGGTTTGGATATTTGGCAGACCTGTAACTCATATCGGTGCCAGTGGAATTGTATATGGTTTGGTTGCTTTCCTGTTTTGGAATGGTATATTTCTGCGTAGTCCTTTGGCTATCGTTCTGTCTTTACTGACTTTGATGATGTTCGGTAGCCTGTTTTTAGGCATTCTTCCTGATCAGGAAGGTATATCCTGGGAAGGGCATTTATGCGGTGCTATTGCTGGTATTTTTTCTTCTTTCTGGTTTAAAGACGAATTAAGAGAAATTCAACAAAAACAGCAGTTCAGCGAAGAAAGAAAGGTTTATTTTCTTCCCAGAGATACCTTCGAGCATAAAAAGTATACGCCTGAGGGGCAAGCTATACAGCAGGATGACGGCTTTGAGTCACCCGAATGGTATACTACCGGAACTTGGCGGTAATTTCCTTGATTCGTGATTCGTGATTCGTTGATTCGTTGATTCGTTGATTCGTTTGATTGATCTAATCGCTAGTTGCCCATCAGCAGATTAACTTCCTAAAAATTCTATTCCGTTTCTTTCTATTAAAACGCATATTATTCTCCAATATCCACACTTTAACATATTTTCTGTTGCTTAACATGTAGGAAATTAAAAATTTACATTATATTTGATATTGTAAGAATCACACTAAGATAAATTACATTAAACATAACTAAGTACAACTATGAGAAGTAAACTAACTATAACAGCTATAATCAGCCTGTTTTTGAGTATTCATTCATATGCTCAATTCAATGTCACTTTCCAGGTAGATATGTGTGAACAAATCGCTTTAGGAAATTTCGACCCTGCAACACAAGCAGTTTTTGTCACAGGTGGAACCGCTAATCAAACTGGAAATTTTGCAACTTGTGGTTTAGCGATGACTGATGCAGATATGGATGGTGTTTATGACATCACCCAATCTTATCCTGACGGCTATCAGGTAATTTATAAATTCTTTATTGGAGCTCCTGGTGATGCAGGCACAGACAACTGTGATGGAACTTCAGGAGGTTATGAACCCAACCTACCGGCACCTTGTGGCTTTGGAAGTTTTTCTGACCGAACATACATCGTTAATGGAGACGATTCTACATTACCAATAGTTTGTTTCGGAGCATGTGATGCTTGTACTACCTGTGATTGCGATCTAATTTTGGGGCAAGGAACTACAAGTTGTGATAATTTTACATCTGGTGAAGACACCTACACGGCTAGTTTCAGTTTTTCACAAACTACAGCACCTGGAGCTGGCACCTATACAGTAACCAGTGGCGGAGGTACAGTTGGAGGAGATGATCCAAATACCATGGCTAGTGGAGTTATTACGATTACTGGACTTGCCGAGGGTATTGGTACAGCGCTTTCCGTTGTAGATGGAGCAGGTTGCGATCTCTTTCAGCCCTTAGGTCCTCCCGCTTGTTTACCTTCCTTTGATGTTACCTTTCAGGTAGATATGTGCGAAGCAATTTCAACGGGTACTTTTGACCCAGCCACTCAGGCGGTTTTTGTTACTGGAGGAAATGCCAATCAGACTGGCTTCTACGGCGACTGCGGTGCCGCTATGACAGATGGTAATGGTGATGGTGTTTATGAGGTTTCACAATCTTATCCTGATGGCTATCAGGTAATTTATAAATTTTATATTGGTATTCCTGGTAGTGCAGGAACAGGTGCCTGTGATGGCAATGATGCTAGTGTACCTGGCTATGAGCCAGACCTTACTGCTCCTTGTGCATTTGGAAATTTCAATGATAGAACATTTACAGTGGCTGGTGCTGATGCTACACTTGATGTAGCTTGTTTTGGCTCTTGTGATGCTTGTACGGCTTGTACTTGTGATCTGATACTCACACCAGGAACAGTAAGTTGTAATGATTTCACCAATGGTACTGACACCTACGATGCAACTTTTAACTTTTCACAAACTACAGCTCCTGGGCTTGGTACTTACACAGTAACCACAGGTTCAGGTGGTACGATCACCGGAGATGATCCGAACACGATGGCAAGTGGTACTATAGTAATCACAGGAATCAATGAAGGTGTCGGCCCAAATCTATTCATACAAGATGGAGCTGATTGTGATCTTTTTGCTGACTTAGGAGCCCCACCTTGTCTGCCTACCTTTGATGTTACTTTTCAGGTAAATATGTGCGAAGAAATTGCGGCAGGTGCTTTTGATCCAGCTACACAAGCTGTTTATGTAACTGGTGGCAATGCCAATCAAACAGGTTTCTATGGTGACTGTGGTGCCGCTATGACAGATGCAAATGGCGATGGTATTTATGAGGTTTCACAATCTTATCCTGATACCTATCAGGTAATTTATAAATTTTATATCGGTACTCCTGGTAATGCAGGAACAAATGCTTGTGATGGCAATGATGCTAGTGTACCTGGCTATGAAGCCCCGCTTGTACCCTGCGGTATTGGACAATTTGGCGATAGAGAATATGTTGTAAGTGGTGCCGATGCTACCCTTGATGTAGCTTGCTTTAATTCTTGTGAAGCCTGTACGACTTGCGGACCTGCTGTACCAACAGTTTCTCAATGGGGTATGATTATTCTGATCTTGTTGTTGCTGAGTATTGGTGTAGTCTATGCTCGTCAGACACAAGCCAGTATAGTAACTACTAATGGCTTCAACTTACCTCTCGGACAAGGATTGCGTATGCCTTTCGAGCGTCACTTATACTTCAGAGCTTTGCTTTGGACAGGCGCAATTGCCTGCATAGCAGCTATAAGTTCTCTGCTTATTTACGGAGAAATTACGCTGGTTGATATAGTAGGCTCTATATTGGCTGCGCCAATTTTCACTTATCTGATGCATGTTTTAATGATAGATGAAGCAAATAAAAAATAGATTTTAAATTATATAAATTACCACAGTGGCTTGAGTATTATACTCGAGCCATTGTGGTATATGTTTAAAGCAGTTTATTATTGTACATTCACAAACCGATTATGATGAAAAGACTATTTCTACTAGTATTATCTCTACCCCTTTTCTTTTTTAGTGTAAACTTATCTTCACAAACAGTAATTCTTGATTTTGAAGCCCCAGCAACATCCAATGCTTTTAATGCTTGTGATGAAGGCGGTACTGGCGGATTTGGCGGTGTGTCTCCTCAGGGAATTGTCGCAGATCCAGTAGACCCCACTAATAATGTTTTGTCTATACTCGACTCAGGTACAAATCCTGCTGTAACCTGGGGAGGTATTTGTGCTGAAGGGCTTAATATAGACCTAAGTACCGATTATGAAATTTGTGTAGATTTTTACGAAGAAGATGCAAGTGGAACTTTAAGAATAAAACTGGAAGAAACAGTTCCCAACACAGCAACTACCTGGGAATATGAGTTTGTCACTTCAATGGGCTGGAATACCTATTGTATTGAGGCAACTATTCCTTCTACAGCAAACCCCACAGTGGTAGCTGCTGGAAATGTTTATCAACGTTTAGTCGTTTTTCCCGATTTTGGAACCTGCTGTGCGAATCAACTCTATTATTTAGATAATTTTGTCGTGAATGCAGCGGCTTGTCCCTTGATAATTACACCTGGTGAACCTATTTGCAATAGTAATACGCCAGGAACGACAGGAGACACCTATACAGCTACTTTCGATTTTCTGTCAAATGCTCCGGGGGCAGGTACCTATTCGTTTCCCGGCTTTGGTATAATGCTTGGAGGAGATGATCCGAACACAATGACTTTCGGTACCATCACTATGCTTAATATTGCAGAAGGTAACTCTGCCACACTTAATGTTGCAGGAGGAGGTTGTAATTTTAGTGTAACAGCCCTAAGTCCAGCTTGTGTTCCTTCTTATGACGTTACTTTTCAGGTAGATATGTGTGAGCAGATCGCATCAGGTAATTTCATTCCAGGTACTCAGGCAGTGTATGTAACAGGTGGCAATGCTAATCAAACTGGCATTTATTCCAGTTGTGGACAAGCCATGATAGATTATGACGGAGATGGTATTTATGAAATTACACAAAGCTATCCAGATGGGTATGACATTATATACAAATATTATATTGCCGGACCTCAAGTTGCAGATACCGATCTTTGCGATGGTAATGTTGCTCCTCCTGAAGGCTTTGAGCCTTCTCTTCCTAATGGAATTTGTGGAATTGGGGATTTTGGCGATAGAATTTTTTCAGTTAATGGTGCTGACGCTGTTCTTTCGCCAGTTTGTTACGGTTCTTGCGATGCTTGTACAGGATGCACAGTTACTTATTATGATATAACTTTCCAGGTAGATATGTGCGAACAGATTGCAGCAGGCAATTTCGATCCTGCCGACCCCAATCAGGCCATCTATGTGACAGGAGGTACAGCTAATCAAACAGGTAATTTTGCCAGTTGTGGACAAGCTATGACAGATACTAACGGAGATGGCATCTATGAGCTAACCAATACTTACCCTGACGGTTATAATGTTATCTATAAATTTTATATCGCCAGTGCTGATATCGCTGGTACTGATGTTTGCGACGGCAATGTTGCCCCCCCACAAGGATTTGAACCTGCACTTTCTCCTTGTGGTATTGGAGATTTTGGAGATCGGGAATATATCGTAAATGGTATGGATGATACTACTTTATTAGTTTGTTATGGCTCTTGTGATCCATGCACAGGTTGTGCTGATCCATGTCCGACTTCATGGAACTTATCTGCAACGGAAATAGGCGTGGCAGATTATGAGTCAAGCGGCACAGTCAGTTCTACTTCTTGTGTTGAATCAACGGCTACTGTAGATTATGATTCAGCTACAGATGTTATATTGAATAATGATTTCAAAGTGAAGGCAGGTGCTAATTTCTCAGCGATTATTGATGGTTGTAATAACGGTGCAGGCGGTTTTAATCTGACTGCGGAGGAGAATAATGAGGTTCAGCAGGAGAATGAGGATAAATAATTTCAATTGAAAAATGGGGTAAGTAAGTAAGCGGACAGAATTAAGTTTAAAATAATGAAGGATAGATTTTATCAGTAATCAAGGCGCTGAAATGTGAGCTATCCCGATAATTATTGAGATTAGCATAGTGAATATTTTAGCAACACTGAGTGCTGGCAAAAGATGTCTTCATAAATTATAGATAGTTCTGTCCGCTTATTTACTAACTTAGCATTAAACTTTTTTCTATTAAATTAGAAGTACCTTTTGTTTAATTTTCTTAATTCAATAATCATTTCATCCCGCAGGGATTCGTAAATACTTTCTTGTCTAATGAAAAAACAACCTGGAAAATGGCGAAGCATGCTGGGCTTAAAATGCCCAAAATGCAGGTCAGCAGATATGTTTAAGCCTATTAAAACGTTCAAAAATTTATTTGAAATGCATGATAATTGCCCTAATTGCGGACAAAAATTTGAACTGGAAATCGGTTTCTACTGGGGTGCTATGTACATAGCTTATGGAATTAGCTCGTTCTTTTGCCTGGTTTCTTTTGTTCTCGCTTTTTGGGGCTTTGGTTGGACCGAATACCAGGCTTTTGCCTTTCTTGTTGTCATTGTAATGTTGCTCTCGCCTTATACTTTTCGACTTGCGAGAGCTATTTGGCTGTATGCCTTTGTACGTTATAAACCTGATGAACTCAATAACTAACCCCTTTCACTGATTTCAACATATTCTTAGCCGTTTTCCAGTCCGGCAATTCCTCTGCATCAATGGTTATAGTCTTGATATTTTTAGCTATTTTCATACTATTTTTCATAGCTTCCAAATGGGCACCGTTTTTTGAAAACTCAATAATATCTTCCTCGCTTTTCCATAAGGTCATGGTATAGTGCTTTGTCCATATTCCTGTTTTTTTAAACTTGAGATAATTAGTTTTTTTCAACTGTTTTAAAATATTCAAAGCATACAAAGAGAGCTTGAAAAAATGAAATGGAGTCTTCAGCGTTATTTGTGTGATCGTTGCTTTCATATTGTGTTGTTAGTGATGTATTTATCTGTTTCAATTTTAAATTTTTCCGCTTCATCAATGTGTAGAGCAAGCGTTTTAAATTTTCTTTTAATACCATATAAACCCGTTAGCACATTCACTTTGTTCAAGTAAATGATTACATTATGATGCTCAAGATTACTAAATGGAGTAATTTTTCTGGTCAATTTATCAAGTTCTATTGGCTTTCTGGTCAACTCAATATTAACAATATCTTCATATGGAATATCTACTTCGTTTAGTATACCGTATTTCAAGCCCAAGCTATTCGGGTCAATGGAAATAGGGCGTTGAGACAAAGATTTGGCAAAACCAAATACCTGGAGGGCTGTGTATATGCCAATTCCAGTCAAAATCCAGGCAACTGTAGGATTCCAGCGTTCTACCAGAAAATGAACTGCTGTGGTTTCGATACCCACTGCGAAAATCAGCGCCCCAAACAATGCTGGCGTCCCACTTTTTTTATGATAGGTAAATTCATTTTCTTCTGTAAGGCGTTTTTTCCAATTGATAAAGCCATAATAAACAACAGAAACCTCCATAACAAAAAGCATAGCGACCCTCTGAGGAAGCATTTCTCTACAGACAGTTTTTAAGCTGGTAAAAAAGTCGGGCGACTTATCTTTCAATTGTTTATAACGCTTAACAGATTTACGGATATTAAGGATAATAAAGGTCAATATCCCAAGCTCAATGACAGGTAAAACCCAGAATTTAAAGATATTCAGATAAGTTTGACTGTCCTTTGGTAAAAAAAGTGTTTCGTTCATAGCTTGATTATTTTACTACTGTAAGGCATCAGACCATGCCCATAAAATGTCCCTTTAGCATTAGTTAGGTTACAAACAGCTTTATAATCACTGCCTTCATGCTGGAAGAAAATCTGGTACACATCATCCTTTCCTTCCACACGTTCAACTTCACTATCTTTCCATTTAAAAAGGGAATTATAACGTTCCCATTGCGCTTCTGTATAATCACCAACATAATCTGAAGTAAATAAAACACTACCTAATAAAGTGTTGATAAGCAATAAAGTATCCTGTTGTTCTTTGTCCATTTTTTGCTTGTCTTCCCTCAAAATAAAGACATCAGGATCATTTAGGAAAGCCCTGTTATTCAACTGCCAGCGACTTAAGGTGCTACGAAGAGAAATTATAGTAGATACACGTTCCCTGCCTTGCAGCCATTTCAGTAACTTATGCTCCCATTTGGTATGTACATCTGCTCCAATACGGCAATAATCGACTAGCCCAAACGATGAACCTAAAGGAACACCACAACCCAAAATCAATTTATCGCCAACCAGACTTCGAAGAAAGCGCATAGCTTCATGCATCACTTGTCCTCGTGTTTTTCCTTTTGGCGGAGCCAATGCCACAGCATACAGAAAATCCAGTTTCACCAAGTCATAATTCCATTTATTCAATACGGTAAAGAAAACAGTGGTCAGATATTTTT
>JAHDFX010000193.1 GCA_020627965.1 Saprospiraceae bacterium
TACAATCAAACTTTGAAAATAGAGTTTCCCTATGAAATACAGGGAAGAGTTTTAAAAAAAGAAAGGCATTCAAGATCTTTCTATCCTATTCTTCCTGCAATTATTGAGATTCCCGGTAAAGAAATATCAAGTGCTCCTTTTGTTGAAGAATTCTTAATTGACACTGGTGCTTCAATCAGTATTCTACATCAACGTAATTCAAAACTCTTTGATGGTGTTAAACCTTTTGACTTTACAACAATAGTATTTGGGAACTCTTCTGTCGATCTTGAAGTTTATAATGTTGACTTAAAGATTAAAGGATATACATACAGGATTACTGCCGCTTTAGCTAAAAAACTCCAAATTAAATATTCATTGCTTGGATATTTTAAAGGCATTGAAACGTTTGATATTTTTGTAATGAATAATAAAAAGAAAAAATACCAATTAATTAATAGGATATGAATTATAAAGACTTTTTAGATCATGTTTTGGGAGTATATTATTTTACTAAGAAAAATAATCCCAAAATGGCTTTAAATCCATATTGGGTTATTGAGATTATTCAAGGTGGGTACGGTGCTGGTGATGTAAGAGATATATTAAATTATCTTGGTGCAGAAGGATATTTAAAGTATTCAAACCAATCTTCAGGAATTATTTCTCAAATTACACCCAAAGGACAAATGTACTTCGAGAGTTTGAATAGTAGTAAAAGTAAGGGAATTGAAAATTTTCTTAAGGAAAGAAAAATCATGCCTATCATTGAAAACTTTAAAAATATAACAGAGGGAGAAACGTTTAATAAAGAAAAAACACTCGATTTAATCAAAAAAATTAAATCTGAACTGGAAAAGTTAAATAATATAGATCACGATTTAATGGCAGATATTGAGATCATAAAATTAGAATATTCAAAAAGAAATCCAGATAAAGAAGCGCTGAGAATAAAGGTGGAATCCATATTAGATGAAAACATCTTATATGACAAAATCAGTGACTTAAAGTACAAGTTAAATGTTTAGTCAGTACGGAAACCGAAAGAATTAATAGCAATTGGTTCTAAAATGATTAGTAATAAAAGAAACAAGTAATTATATTGCTCTCACCGCCAGCTTATTTATTACTAATATTGCAATTGACATTGAACCAAATTACTTGACTCATGACTACAACAACTGTTGAAGCCCCTCCGTCCATCCCCAATAAAGAAATAAAAAAGCCAACCCGCATACCACAAAAAGGTTGCTCATTCCTGATACAAGACAGTAATCCCGACCACATTTTTATCAGTGAAGAATGGAATGAAGAACAAAGAATGATCTACGATATGGTCAAAGATTTCTGCGTGAAAGAAGTCTTTAACGAAATGAAAAATCGTGGACGTGAATTTGAAGCAGACAAGGATAGAGACGAAATCATTCAAATTCTTGAAAAATCGGCAGAACTTGGTTTATGTGGCGTCAGCATTGGCGAACAATATGGCGGAATTGATCTCGACTTTAATACTAGTTGCCTATTTGCTGAAGCGGTGGCTTATGGCTTTTCGTTTGCCACGACCATTGGCGCACAAACTTCGATTGGTTCTTTGCCTATTGTATATTATGGAACAGAAGAACAAAAACAAAAATACTTGCCTGGCATAGCCTCCGCCGAACTAAAAGCTGCTTATTGCCTGACAGAACCCCGAGCAGGCTCCGATGCCAATTCCGGAAAAACGAGTGCTGTACTCAATGAAGCTGGTACCCACTACATCCTCAACGGACAAAAAATGTGGATCACCAATGGCGGATTTGCAGACATATTCATTGTCTTTGCCCGTATTGATGACGACAAAAACCTCTCTGCATTTATTATTGAGAAAGACTTTGGTGGAATTACGATAGGAGCTGAAGAGCGTAAATTGGGTATCAAAGGTTCATCTACCGTTCAGGTTTTCTTTGAAGATTGTCCGGTGCCAAAAGAAAACTTATTAGGCGAAAGAAACGGCGGCTTCAAAATTGCTTTGAATATTCTGAATACTGGACGCATCAAACTAGCTGCCGGAGCTACAGGCGGTTGCAAAATAGCTATCGACCAAGCAGTTAATTATGCCCAGCAAAGAGAACAATTTGGTCAGGCTATTGCCAGTTTTGGAGCCATCAAACATAAGATAGGACAAATGACAGTACTAGCCTTTGCGGGCGATGCAGCTACCTATCGTACAGGACAAAATATCAGCGATAAAACCAAGCAATTTTTAGCCGAAGACAAATCAGAGAACGAAGCAAAACTGAATGGCATCAGAGAATATGCCGTAGAGTGTTCGATTCTGAAAGTGAAATGCTCTGAAAATGTTGATTATTGTATTGATGAATGTCTGCAAATATTTGGCGGGATGGGCTATTCTGCCGAAGCTGGCATAGAAATGGGCTACAGAGATGCCCGTATTACCCGCATCTACGAAGGAACAAACGAAATCAATCGAATGCTCTCACTCGCTGAATTGACCAAGCGAGCCATCAAAACAAAAGAAGTAGACCTGGTCAGTGCAGGCAAGAAGATACCAGCATATATCATCCGCCAAATGTTACCATTCAAATCCAATACAGGCTGGAAACAGGAAGAACGCATTGTGAAAAACATCAAAACACTGTTCATGATGTTATCAGGGAAAGCCGGACAAAAACTCAAAGAAAAGCTAGTTGATGAACAAGAGATCGTCATTAATTTCGCTGACATTCTAGCGGAAGCTTATATAGCTGAATCGGTATTGCTGAAAGTTCAAAAATTAGAAAAGAATAAACTATATCAGGGGGAAGATTTTGCTGTTCGCAAAAAAATACTGCAAGTTTACCTTTACGAATCAATCAATATTTGCCGTAAGGCTGCGCAGGATGCTATTCATGCTTTTGCCACAGGCAGAGAAAAGAATATGCTGAGAAGATTTACCAAAACTTTATTACCAATGTATGATGTTAATGTAAAAGCCTTGAGGCGAGATATTGCTGAATATGTTTATAGTAAAGGTGGGTATACATTATAAATTTCATTAAATTTGTACATTACTGTTCTGTAAACTAAGTAATTGGTGGTTTTGGGCAATGAATTTTGTGTCTGAATGAAGAACCCCGGAGCCGAATAGCCTTAGCTATTGGGCGAGGACGTGATGAAGTGCAGGCGCAAAAGGCATGTCCAAAATTACTCAGAACTTAGTTTACAGAACATTACAATGCTTTGAAATATGTTTACAGGCAAAGACGTAGCAGAATATTATAATACTACTCAAATTCACTATGAACAATGGTGGAACTTGAAGAAAAGCCTGTCTTTGCATTATGGCATCTGGGAAGAAGAGGTCAATAATTTTGAAGAATCCCTGATACAGACCAATAAAACCTTAATGACGCCAGGTAAGGTTGCTGACGGCGATAAAGTCCTCGATGCTGGTTGTGGTGTAGGCGGGGCTGCTATATTTTTATGTAAAAATAGAAATGTTGAAGTCACAGGAATCACATTAAGCGAACGGCAGAGCAATCAATCAAAACTAGAAACCTTCAAAATAAAATTCGTTTTCTCCAGATGGATTATACACAAACTTCCTTTGAAAACGAATCTTTTGATATAATTTGGGTTCAACACAGTTTAATCATGAAAAAAGTAGTTCTCATAGACGGCAACCGCACTCCATTCCTGAAATCAGGCGGTCCATATATTGATTTGATGTCTTATCAGTTGGGACAATTTGCCATCTCCGGCTTACTGAGTAAAACAGGTATAGAACCTGGGCTCATAGATAAGGTGATTATGGGAACCGTCGTTGCCAATATCAAAACTGCCAATGTAGCCCGTGAATCGGCGCTCTCCGCTGGTATTCCGAACACTACGCCCTGCCATACCGTTTCGCTGGCTTGTATCTCTGCCAATCGTGCCATAGTCTCTGGTTGTTTAGAAATTTATGGAGGACAGGCAGACATTGTTGTTGCGGGTGGTGTAGATAATATTTCTGATTCGCCTATCGGCTACAAAAAAGGCATGCGTAAGAAATTATTCCTGGCTCAGAAATTACGTGGCTTTGGCGATTATTTAAAATTTGCTCTATCGCTTCGCCCTTCTGACTTTGCGCCTGAACGCCCTAAAGTAGCTGAGTTTAGTACGAATCGGGTAATGGGTGAAGATTGTGATATTATGGCTGCCAGCTTTGGTGTAAGTCGTGAAGAGCAGGATAAATTTGCTGTCCGTTCGCACCAACTAGCCGCTAAAGCCTGGGAAGCCGGACATTTAGCGAAGGAAGTAGCGCCTGTTGCGCTGTCGCCAAAATTCAAAACCATAGACAGAGACAACGGTTTCAGAGGCGATTCTACGATGGAGAAAGTTGCCAGACTCCGCCCTGCTTTCGATAAAAAATTTGGTACACTGACTGCTGCTAATTCCTCTTTCCTCACCGATGGTGCTGCCGCTGTATTGCTCATGAGCGAAGATAAAGCCAAAGAACTCGGCTTAACTCCTAAAGCTGAAGTCGTAGATTTTGTCTTTACCGGACAAGACCTCGATACAGAGCTATTGCTTGGACCTGCTTATGCCGTTGGAAAGTTATTGTCAAAAAACAAGATGACCTTTGATGATCTGGATGTCATTGAATTTCACGAGGCTTTTGCCGGGCAAATATTGGCTAATATAAAAGCCCTCGCTTCCGATAAATTTGCCAAAGAAAAACTGGGGCTGGATAAAGCCATCGGCGAAGTTCCTATGGAAAAATTCAATCTCTGGGGTGGATCTCTATCCCTTGGGCATCCTTTCGGTGCTACAGGCGCACGTATCATGACGACAACAGCTAATCGCCTCATCCATGAAGATGGAAAATATGGCATTCTAGCTGCCTGTGCTGCGGGTGCTCATGGTCACGCTATGCTTATCAAGAAGTATGAAGGATAAGATATGTCAAAAGTGAAAAATTATATCCACCACAGATTAAATCACATTTACACAAAATTCAATATCTGTGTTTCATCTGTGCAAATCTGTGTCATCTGTGGTATTCTCTTCCTCCTATCCTTTACCGCCTGCAATAAAAAATTGCAAACAAGCGAAGAAAAATCTTACATTGGGCAGACAGCTATTATTCCCGTCCCTCTGGAATTAATTGCTATCAAAAATACGTATTTCAAACTAGATAAAAATACGACTATCTCTATTCCTACCAATGATGACTGGGCATTATCTGCCAAATACCTGAAGGATAAAATTCAACAAAGCACAGGAGCTCATTTGGCGATAAGTCAGTCAGAAAACCAACAAGGTATTGTATTTAAAAAAGATAATACACTTACAAAAGGTGCTTATTCCCTTTCGGTAAATGAGGAAGGCGTCAATATTCAGGCAGCTTCGTCAGTCGGAGCTTTTTATGCCGTGCAATCACTGTTACAACTCATGCCCGTTCAGGTTTTTGATAAGGCCAACCTTGGAGCTTTCAATTTCAAAATACCGGCAGTGCAAATAAAAGATGAACCTCGTTTCCCTTACCGGGGCATGCATCTGGATGTCTGTCGTCATTTTTTTTCTGTAGATGATGTAAAACGCTATATCGACCTGCTGGCGATACATAAATTCAACTATTTTCACTGGCATTTAACCGAAGACCAGGGTTGGCGTATTGAGATCAAACAATATCCAAAACTGACGGAAGTAGGTGCTTATCGCAACGAAACACTCGTCGGACATTATAATGACCAGCCACACCAGTTTGACGGCAAACGTTATGGTGGTTTTTATACTCAGGAAGAAGTAAAAGAGGTTATAGCTTACGCCAATGCGAGATTTATCACCATCATTCCGGAAATAGAAATGCCCGGACATGCACAGGCTGCCATCGCTGCTTATCCTGAATTAGGTTGTACCAGTGAAAAAATAGAGGTTTTGAATAAATGGGGGATTTCAGAACAAGTCTATTGCCCAACAGAAAAGACTTTCGATTTTTTGGAAAACGTACTCAATGAAGTGATGGACATTTTCCCTGGTCAGTACATACATATAGGAGGTGATGAATGTCCCAAAATACAATGGAAGGAAAGCGAGTTTTGTCAACAGTTGATACAAAAAGAAGGTTTAAAAAATGAGTATGAACTGCAAAGTTATTTCATCAGAAGAATTGAAAAGATCATTAATGCCAGAGGTAAAAGAATGATCGGCTGGGATGAAATACTGGAAGGCGGACTGGCACCCAATGCAACAGTGATGTCCTGGCGAGGTATGAAAGGCGGACTGGAAGCAGCCTCAGAAGGGCATGATGTTATCATGACACCAACTTCACACTGCTATTTCGATTATTATCAATCGCAACACAAAGAGGAACCTTTAGCCATTGGAGGTTTTCTCCCCATTGAAAAAGTATATAGTTTTAACCCTATTCCAGAAAAATTGGACAAAGATAAAACACAACACATCATTGGCGTACAAGCTAACCTATGGACAGAATATATCCCCAACTGTAATAAACTGGATTATATGGCTTATCCACGTACCTGCGCCCTTGCAGAAGTCGGCTGGTCATCCAAAGAACGAAGAAATTTTAAAAGTTTTGTACAGCGTCTCGAATCACACTTCAAGCGTTTGAATAACTATGGAGTAAAAGCTGCACAAACTGTTTATGATATTGATGCAGATTTCAGAACTAGTGGAGGAAAACTCATTGCTTTCCTTCAATCCAATGTTCCTGGCACCAAAGTCACCTACACGCTAGACGGTTCAAAACCTCGCCTTAACTCAAGCGAATTTACATCTGTACCTATTCCTATCAACAACTCTGCAGAATTGCGTGCTGCTGGTTTTGTTAATAATGAAAGAAAGGGCAGAATGTTTGAAAAAGACATCAATATTCACAAAGCAGCCGGAAAATCTATTGAACTCAAATATCAACCTGCTGCACGATATTCAGCTGGCGGTACAACGGCTATTATCAATGGTATTAAAGGCAGCGACGAGCGTTATGGCGACAAAGAGTGGCTAGGCTTTGAAGCCAAAGACCTAGATGCTATTATTGACTTAAATGAACCACAACGTATCAGTTCTGTCAATTTTCGATTTTTTAAAGGAGAAGGTCAATGGATATACTTACCCAAAAAAGCCAGCGTCTACTTCTCCATGGATGGCTCAGATTATGAATTGGCAGGAGAAACCAACGAGATAAAAACGAGTACTAAAATTGCTTCACCCACTATTCTCGTGAATGAAAATGCCCGTTATCTGAAAATCATTGTAAAGCGATATGGTAAAATACCTGAAGGAGCCCAGGGAGCCGGACATGAAGCATGGTTGTTTGTCGATGAAATCACAGTGGACTAACTGTAACAAAAACTAAAGAAACGGCAATTATCTATTCTTTGATAAAGACATCATTCCTCTAAAATTCGTTTCACTCGCCCGACTTCACCTGAAGTCAACATTACTTTAATGCCATGCGGATGACTGGAAGACTTGGTAAGGATTCGCTTTACCTGACCTTCTGTCGTTTCTCCACTACGCTGATTTTGCTTTTCTACAATTTCAACATACTCCCCAATCTTGATATTACTACGTTTTTTACCGTCCATTTTATTTTAATTACAAATCAATAAATTCACGAATCAACGAATTCCGAAAGATAGCCAAAAAACCGAATCCAAGTCTCATTTCAACGAATAATAGCTCAAAACCTACACTCACTAAAAACACACTCCACATGACCGATACCTCCTATACATTTGTAATTGTAAAATGAATTTTATTAACAGGGAGGGGAGTCTCTCTTCTAAATAAACATAAAATTATGAGAAAGCTATTCATCAAATTCACAAATCTTGTCCTCTTACTCCTGACAACAACAACTATGTTTGCACAGCCTGATGCTGAAGATCAAACCCTATCTCCTTACTTTTTTGTAAAAGGAGACAACCCTGGTTACAATCAACTTCCTTTACATTCTACCTCTGCTGATGTCAATATTGCGGGTGTCATTGCTGATGTTACCATTACTCAGGTATATACAAATAATGGCAGTAACACTATAGAAGCAGTATACACCTTCCCCACTTCTACTCGTGCTGCTGTATATGGTATGGAAATGAAAATCGGTAATAGAATCATTACGGCTGACATTCAGAAAAAAGAAGAAGCCCGCAGGAATTATGAAGCGGCTAAAGCAGAAGGAAAACGAGCTTCTTTACTGGAACAGGAGCGGCCCAATGTTTTTCAAATGAATGTAGCGAATATAACACCGGGCGATCGCATTGAAGTGATATTACGGTATACCGAAATGCTCATTCCTACAGATGGGGTATATCAGTTTGTTTACCCGACGGTAGTAGGCCCTCGTTATTCCAACGAATCAGTAGCTACCGCTTCTGCTGATGATCAGTTTATTGCCACTCCTTATACCAATGAAGGTGAAGCCCCTGAATATCATTTTGATATTAATGTGCATCTATCTGCTGGCATGCCAATTCAGGATATAAATTGCAATACGCATCAAGTGAGTATCAGTTACCCAGATCAACATGAAGCAGAAGTCGTGCTAAATCCAGCTGAAACTATTGGTGGAAATCGTGATTTTGTATTAGACTATCAACTTGCAGGGGAGCATATTCAGTCTGGACTGATGTTGTATGAAGGTGCTGAAGAGAATTTTTTCACCTTAATGGTACAACCACCCAAACGCATCAAAAATGAGCACATCCCGGCTCGCGAATACGTTTTTATCATGGATGTATCCGGATCTATGCGTGGTTTTCCCATTGAGACATCAAAAGAATTACTGAGTAATCTGATACAGAACCTTCGTCCAACTGACAGGTTCAATGTAATGCTATTTGCTGGTACATCTTATGTGTGGGCAGATGAATCCAAATTTGCGACAAGCAAAAACATCACAGAAGCACTGCATATTATAGATCACCAGTCAGGTGGCGGTGGTACGGAGCTTTTACCTGCTTTACGCCGAACAATTGACTTGCCGCGATGTGATGAAAATTTATCTCGCTCGGTCATTGTTGTATCAGATGGATATATCAGTGTAGAAAAAGAATGTTTTGACTTGATTCGTAACAATCTCGACAAGATGAATGTATTTGCCTTCGGTATTGGCTCAGGCATCAATCGCTACCTCATGGAAGGTATGGCACATGTAGGTATGGGCGAACCTTTTGTAGTACTCAACAATGAAAATGCAGCAGAGATAGCCGAAAAATTCAGAAATTATATTCAACAACCAGTACTGACTCAGATCAAAGCACAGTTTGACGATTTTCAAGTATACGATGTAGAGCCTGCTGCTATTGCCGATGTATTTGCCGAACGTCCTATATTAATATATGGTAAATGGAAAGGAGAAGCTAAAGGCAATATTACGATAAAAGGCTACACAGGTAACGAGCCTTACAAACAAGTATTCAATGTAAATAATACGATCTCTGATTCGCGCAATGTAGCTTTAAAATACCTATGGGCAAGAGAACGCATTAAATTAATGGATGATTATAAATTAGTAAGTGGAGAAGATGCGATTAAAGATGAAGTAACATCATTAGGACTTAAATATAATTTAATGACTGCATATACTTCTTTTGTAGCTATTGATCATCAGGAAATTGTAGCCGATGGGGCTAATGACTGGACACCCAAGCGAGTACAACAAGCACTTCCTATGGCATCAGGTGTTTCCAATTCTGCCATAGGCTTTGATGTAGCCATAGAAGGAGTGGTCAGAAAAAAAGGAAAAATAAATAAAGAATCGGCGCAGAGTAATAAAAAATCTCCTCAAATAAAATTAGGTGAACTGCTTACTGCAAATACGGAAGATGTTAGAATGAAGGACAACCTGATAATTTTTAAACAACAGTTTGGACACGCCATGACACAAGCACTTTCCTGCCATAAAGAAGGCATAGAACTACCAAAATATATCACATTGGAAGTAACATTAGATAAAATTGGAAAAATAACTAACATTAAATTATTGAAAGGTAAATTAGATGAGACTATATGGTTATGCATCAAAAACAATATTGAAAACCAAAGAATACAACATTTAAGCCTGGATTCGACCAGTGTTTTTTCAGTTCCTGTAAATTTTATTTTATAAGAATACTGCCGAATTCTCTAATTTAAGCTAAGTTGTTGATAATCATTATTCTGTGTGCTTTTGGTCGTGGTAGAAACAAAAATAATATCTTAAAAAAGTGCAAAAATCAATGGAAAATATTGTTGAAAAAACGCTTAAAATTTGCTGAAATAAACAATATTGAGTAGTTTTGTTACTCAATATTGAACAATAGGGTTGTTCAAACTAAGAGTTAATTAAAAAATTCCAGAGGGGGTAACATTATGTTACCCCTCTCCTTTTTCTAAGTCTAAGTACACGTATGTTAGACACATTGATTTCATCCAAGACACGAATAAAATTACTACTCAAATTCTTTTTGAATAGTAACGCTACTGCCTATCTTCGCAGTCTTGAAAGCGAATTTGGAGAATCATCTAATGCTATTCGACTGGAACTGAACAAGTTTGAGAACGCAGGGATGCTCACATCATCGATGCAAGGGAACAAAAAAATATTCAGGGCCAATGTCCAGCATCCGCTTTTCAACGATATGCACAATATCATTTTAAAGTATGTAGGATTGGATAGCATCATTGAAAATGTGGTCAAAAGACTAGGAGAAGTACAAAAAGTTTATCTGACCGGAGCTTTTTCAAGAGGACTCAATAGTGATGTAATTGACCTTATTATCATTGGAAACGTAGATAAAGTGTATTTAATAAGATTGGTAGAAAAAGCTGAGAAGCTTATCCAAAGAAAAATACGCTATTTGGTATATAAAGAAGATGAATTCCAGGCAGCAGATCTGTCGCAATACAACCCAAAACCACTATTGATCTGGAATCAAGAGATGCAAATGACCAAATAATAAATGAAACAAAAATACAGAATACTGGTAACAGGTGGAGCAGGGTTTATTGGCTCCAACCTGGCAGAAGCCTTACTAAACCATGAACAAGTTAGCTTTGTCCGCGTATTGGACAATCTATCAAACGGACATCGCAGAAACATTGAACCTTTTCTCGATAATCCCAACTTTGAGTTTATTGAAGGCGACATTAGAGATTACAACACTTGTTTGCAAGCCTGCAAAGATATAGACCGTATCTCACATCAAGCTGCTTTGGGCTCAGTTCCTCGTTCCATTAAGGCACCATTGACCACCAATGCTGTCAATATTGGTGGTACTTTAAATATTTTTACAGCCGCTAAAGACTCGGATATCAAACGTGTTGTTTATGCCTGTTCATCTTCTACTTATGGAGACAGCCCCTTCCTGCCCAAACGCGAAGATGTAATTGGTAATCCTATTTCGCCTTATGCTGTTTCCAAATTGGTGAATGAACTATATGCAAGCGTCTATGCAAAGTTATATGACGTCAATTTTATTGGATTGCGTTATTTCAATGTATTTGGACCAAAGCAAGACCCCAATGGGGCTTATGCCGCAGTGATTCCACTATTTGTAAAAGCCATTATGGAGCATAAATCTCCGACGATCAATGGTGATGGATTGCAAAGTCGTGATTTTACTTATGTGGCGAATGCCGTCCAGGCAAATATCAAAGGCTTACTAACAGAGCGAGAAGAAGCTTTGAATGAAGTATACAACATCGCCGTTGGAGAACGTACCACTATTTCGGATCTTTTTGAGATACTTAAAGAAGTAGCGGGTTCTGACTTGGCAGCCGAGCACGGGCCAGATCGTGTAGGTGATGTCAAACATAGTCTGGCAGATATATCCAAAGCCATGAATTACCTTGATTACAAGCCAGAAGTCGATGTGAAAACAGGACTTAAAATGGCTTATGAGTGGTATAAGGAAACACTGGTTG
>JAHDFX010000194.1 GCA_020627965.1 Saprospiraceae bacterium
TGATTCGTTGATTCGTGATTCGTTGATTCGTGATTCGTTGATTCGTTGATTCGTAATTCGTAATTCGTAATTCGTAATTCGTAATTTAAAATCGCCAGATTTATCGTTTCTTTTTGCCTTTCTTTTTCTTCTTTCCTTTCATCTTATCATACTTCTTCTTTTGTTTTTTATTAAGGATTTTTCGGATTTGCTTATCAGCTTTTGCCTTAATGGCTTTACGTTCTTCTCTATATTTCTTGCTGTCTTCTTCTTTCAAATCCTCAATATCTTTCAGGCTTTGTGCTTCTTTCATGAAGGCAGCATAGGCATTATCCCGTTGTTTATTGTCTAGCTTTAGTTTTTTGGCAAAACTATCTGCCTTACGTTTGATTTTAGTGTTCAGAGACTTGTCTTGTGCCAGTATTCCGCTTGTCGCAAATACTGTCATGCAGAGTAGAATGAGTATTTTTTTCATGGTATATGTTTTGAGAATGTTTTGTATTCGTTTTTGCTTGCTAAGAAATGGTCAGTCAAATATACGAAACCCAAAGAACAAAGGTCGTACCGAATTGATGATAGCCTTTTGTGGCGAATAAGCTGTTCTTTTGGTCTGGCTTAAAATTCTTTTGATCATTTTTTTAGCTTTGAGCTAAAAACCTGGCATTTTATGTCTTTGGAAATTGCTTTAGAGAAAGGAATTGGAGGGGTGATTCATAAATTTAAAGGTAAAATTTTGACTTAAACTAAAAGTATTGGTATTTTTACTAAAAACCAGTACTATAGCCATGAATCATCAATATTTCCCCGAATATCAAAACATAAAAGAACGTTTAGAAAATTTAGTCATTTACGCCGAAAACAAGTATTTCGGAGATTTGGACCTGGAAATGGAAGGACTCTATTTTAATATCCAGGAACAACTAGATTTGTTATTAGAAAAACTTTCCGAAGCAGGATTTAATGATAGCGAAGACCTGGACTCAGAACTTAATATGTTGATATTAAGAGCCTCTTACATCCTAATTACTAATCAATAAAAAGCACGCCCATGACTTATGCAACGATCTTAAAGACATTGAGGGAAAAAAGGAATTTAACACAGAAAGAAGTAGCACAAACCTGTGATATAACACCTGAATATTTATCTAAAATTGAAAATGGTACTAAAACACCAAGTATGATCTTGTTAAAAAAACTCGCAGGTGTTTTTAACATTCCTCTTTCCGTTATTATTTACCTCGTAGAAGACAACAAAAAAACTAAAAATAACACAGAAATTCAGATGCTAAAAGAAAAAATGGTCGACTATTTATTCGTTGACAATCATTTTCAAATTGATACATTGAGAAAAGACTTGCAAAAACTGAAAACACACAAAGAAGACTCCGTAAAAAAGACAGGATAATTAGACTACTTCTCTTCCACAACATAAAGTCTCAAAATCTCCAGATCGACAATACTGAGTGTCTTTTCATGCGTAGCTTTCAGGTCAACCTTTGGTGCAAAACCAGCATGATGTGCCTCTAGCCAGCGTGAAGCACAAAGACACCACTTATCACCAGGCTTCAAGCCAGGAAAGCGAAATTGCGGCCAAGGTGTAGATAAGTCATTGCCTTTCGATTTGGTATAATCCAGAAATTCCTGTGTCATGATAGCACAGACCGTGTGTACGCCTCTATCCATCATATCTGTCCGACAGTAGCCGTCTCTGAAATAGCCAGTCATGGGTTCAAAGCAGCAGCTTTCCAGTTCTCCACCCAATACATTCTTAGCCTTTACACCATTTGTTGATACGTTCATTCTTGTTGTGTTTTGCTGGGCTATTGCCCCAATATGGAAGCCCATGAATAATAGGAAGAATAGCTTTTTCATGGTAGGAGAACGGTATTTATGGAGTTTTGTTTTACATGAGCCATCCCGAATTTTAAAGGTCGTAAAAAATGTCCATAGTCGATGGTCGATAGTCCATGGTTGGAATAGAAAATACATCAATTTACCGGATTACATACGCATTTTGCAAAGCAAAATGAAAAACTAGACGACTTTAAGACTAAAAGACAGCCATCGACCATGGACTGTTGACCATCGACCCTTTATAATTTCTATTTGACCAAAATTCGGAATAACTCATGTTTCAAAATTGCGCTATATAAGTTTTTCTTTAGAATCTAAAATTAAAAGTCAGAGAAGGTAAAATAGGGAATAATGACACCTGCTTACCCTGAATACTGGTCACCACACCATTATCATCTGTCTCTGTATCGAAATAGATGAAATATGGATTACGGCGATCATAAGTATTGTAGGTATTCAATGTAAGGTCACCCTCGAAGTTCTCTCTATTTAAGAACATCTTCATCACGATACCGAGATCAAGGCGGTGGTATGCTGCCATGCGGAAACTGTTACGCTCCTGAAAGACAGTGCCTATATTTCCGCCATTTAGACCTGGAACATCCTGAAGGTAGAAACGGGCTTCAGGCAGAGAAATAGCATTACCGGTATTATATACCCAGGCACCTGTTAATGTCCATTTACGGTTGGCTTCGTAAAGCACGACAACAGAAGCATCATGACGACGATCAAAGCGGGGGTGAAAACGATTGCCATTATTAATATCGTCAAATTCTCTCCATGCCCAGGATAAAGTATAGCCTATCCAGCCAGTCAGCTTTCCTTCCTTTTTCTCTAAATAAATTTCATTACCATAACTATACCCCGTTCCAAATACAAACTCTTCATTCAGATTAGGGTTGATGAAAATATCGGCTCCGTCTCTGAAATCGATCTGACGTTGTTGCCATTTATAGTAAAGTTCATTGGTCAGTAAAAATTGATTACCGATGGAAATAGAGATACCGGCAGCCACCTGGTCTGAAAGCTGTGGCTTGACAACTTTATTGGATGGATACCAAATATCTGTCGGCAATGATGCCCCTGAACTGGACACCAAATGGATATACTGATTCATGCGGGTATAACTGGCTTTGAGCGAAATATTGTCTTTAAGACTGTATTTCATTGAAAACCTCGGTTCAATACCCCAATAAAAGGTGTTATCACTATAAAATGAGGATAAACGAAGACCTCCATTCAGTTTGAGGCGCTTATTGATCTCATAATCATCTGATACATAGGCATTGGCTTCCCAGCCCTGAAAATTAGTATCTTGCTGAAATATGGGATCATCCTCCCCTTCCTGCTCTGCGCGTAAACGCCCGACATTAAAGCTGTGATGTGCCCAATCTGCACCAAATTTCAAGCTATGCTTATTCGTTGGTTCATTATAAAAATCTATTTTCAAATTATAATCCCGAATACCTGAGCCCACTTCAAAACTAAAAGCATCAAACTGATTTCTAATGATATAATCATAGTCAGAAAAGGTGAAAGTCATATTGGAAAATAGCCGTGGATTATAGATATGATTCCAACGGGCAGTCGTCGTAATATTTCCCCAGTCGAATTTAAAATCAAAATCTTCATCATTGAATAAAAAAGCATCTCGTCCGAAATAACCGCTTAAGAAAATACGATCATTTTCGCCTATATCGTAGTTGAATTTAGTATTAAGATCATAAAAGAAATAATCTGGAATCTTAGTATAGTCAGGATTGTCTTCATTTGCCCGATTCACAGCACGAGTAATAATATCTGCATAAGTTCGGCGTCCTGAGAAGATGAAAGAACCTTTATCTTTCACTGTTGGTCCTTCTAAAGTAAGGCGAGAGGCAATCAATCCTAAACCACCTGCACCGGAAAATTTTTTACGATTACCCTCCTTTAATTTAACATCAATAACGGACGACAATCTACCTCCGTATTGGGAAGGAAAACCACCTTTATATAATTGTACATCCTTTACAGCATCCGAATTGAAAGTACTAAAAAAGCCAAAAAGGTGCGAAGGATTATACACGATCGCTTCATCCAAAATAATAAGGTTTTGATCGGGACCACCACCACGAACGACTAGCCCGGAGGTTCCTTCTCCCCCATTATTTACACCGGGTTTGAGTTGGAGTGTTTTGATAATATCTACCTCACCGAAAAATGCGGGCAAGGCTTTGGCTTCTTTCATACTGATGCGCTCTACACTCATCTGAGTTGAGTTGACTTGTTCCTGAGCAGAGTTGGCTTTAACCACAATCTCGACCAGTTCTTCAGCTCCAGTTGACAATTCTACATCCATCGTAATGTCCTTGTCTAAAGTCAATTTTTGCACATTATCACTAAAACCTATGTATGAATAAATCAGCTCTACTTCTCCTGCTGGCAAGGTAAGCGAATAAAACCCATAGGCATTGGTTGTAGTACCCGCTTGTACGGCATTTTCAAAGATAGAAACCCCTATTAAGGTTTCACCATTTTCGACATCTTTCACATAACCACTGACGGTAAATTTGTCTTGGGCTAAGAGACTCGAGCTAATGAAAAGGAGACTGAGTAAGAACGATAGTTTTATATGCATGTTTTTTATTTTCATTAAGTGAGGGGGCAGAATTGAGGGGTCAGGAGTCAGGTTTTATACGATTGACGATCAGTTATTTAACCTTAATTAAAGTGTCGCTTAGTTACGTCCATCCAATTACTAAGTACATTGTAAACTAAAGGTACGATACTAATATGACGCAAAGGTCACAAAAGAATTTGGGTGCAAATTTGCATTTTTTACAGCAAAAATTCGATCATTTCACTGAATTTGATTGACAAAATCTGTTGAGCTATTCCTGGTAAAGTCGGGATACTGTACACTTAATGCTCTTGAAATAATATTTGCAACACGAATACTGCCTTTATTATTTAAATGAACAGCATCACAAAGGTATTGTTTATCCGGCTCTATTAGTCTTGCTAAATCAATTAAAAGTAAATCTTTTTCACTTGCAGCAGTGCGTATGATTTCATTGAATTGCTCATAGTATTTACAAAATGTATCGTAATCTAAGTCCTGCTGATGATATTTGGAATAGACCCTCTTGACAAGCTCGTCTTCTGGCTTGATCCGATTGAATTGGGTCATTAAAACGACTTCTATACTATTGACCTTTGCCACTTCTATAAAAGTCAATAAAGACTGTTTGAACTCTTGTTGGCTTATTTCAAAATCAATACATTGTCCATTTCTAAACTGGCTCCATTCATCTATATGACCGGATGTGGTTACTTCGTAATGCAATGTAGCTAACCTGAAATAAATATTAGGAAAGAACAACTCTCTGGCTGCTGTAAAAAAGTATTCTATTCTTTTCATTGGTTTTAAAGAGTGAGCTTGTTCCGAATCAAAAGAATGTCGAAGATCACGGGAAGGCGGAGCAGTTTGATAATTACCTGTTTTACTGAGCAAGGTCAGGTCATTTATATTATGCATCCAGACAACAAGTTCAGGGTTTAGCTCTAGTCCTTTTCCTAATAGATTGACCGTAGAATGTTTGCTGTGACTGTGACTGATACCTGCATTAAATACATTCAATGCCTGACCTGTCTCTTTGTTTATTAATTGTTGTCCAACTAAATAGGGAAATCGCTTATTTTCATCGACAAATAAACATTCTGTGGTACTGCCTCCAAAAAAAATGATGTCAACTTTCTCATTTTGCACCTTGTTTTCACCAATGATAAAGCCATTTTTGTCTGTACGAAGGCGATATTTTTTTTGTTCTAAAAACTCTGTCTCTTCGATGTAGTGTAATGGCGGATTGACATAGGTATCCGTATTCGGAGGATATTCCCGCATGACCAAGCCCCGATTGAATTTACTCGGCTGATTAATATCTTCCCCACCAAAGAATGGATCAATAATCGTTAGCAAGGCTAAGAGTACCAATAAATTAATGCATAGATGCTTAATTTTTTTTATCATATATTAGCATTTTGTTAAACTCATAAAGACACATTGTTTTGGAAGCCTGGAAAGCTATATTTGCACAACACATTAACAATATTTCGTATTGAGTTTACTGGAATCCAAATGAATCAAATTTCTCAAGTAATACAAAGATATAATTTTACATAGATGAAATTCCACAAGTATACAAACTTGTTTTTTATAGGATTACTAGCACTATTTTGCTTGTCGCAATGTAGTTTGCCCAGCAGTCAGGAAGAATTGCATGGTGTTTGGTTAGGTGCATATACTGAGTACATGCCCAATACTCCTCTGCCCGTTATCAATGATTTTCATGAAGATGGAAGTGTATTGACTAAAAGGCTGAACAAAGAAGAAAAGATATATTCCTGGTCATTGAGAGGGAGTGATCTCAGGGTAGATACAATGAATTATAGAGTCCTCGCATTATCAGAGGATAGTCTGATGACATCAAATAATTATCGCTTTGTTTTTCGACGTTTGAAACATGCCGATTTAAAAGTGACACCAGAAGAACTTCGTAAATATATTGAAAATAATGCCTGGACTGACGGTACCAACAATTTTTACTTTGATGGAGAACAGGTAGCTACAGAACAGGAATCAGGAAAAGTAGAAACTCGTTGTTGGAACATTGAGAAATACAGGCATTTTTATTTCTTGTACCAATATGGAGACCAGGAGGATTGTAATCGTTCGTCTATTGGACGTGTCATGCAAATTACCAAATTGGCTGGGGAACTTCATCTTGAAGGCTGGAACGAACAGGGCAAAAAAACTTACAAGTTGAAAAAAGTAAAAACGGCAAAGTCTTTTTCTGATGTTGTTGCTAAAGGCTCTTTTCAGCTTTGCAGTATGTATACGATCTCCAGTAATCATCATGCAGGTAAGTCTTATGAAGGAGGGGGCTATACTATCAAACAGCATTTTTTAAATAATTATGAAACACCTGATGCTGCAAAAGGACAAAGTGGTTTTATTACGCTTCGTTTTGTGGTGAATTGTGAAGGTAAATCAGGCAGATACGAAGTAATTGGTATGGATAATAATTTCAAACCTTTTGACTTTAATCGTTTTATTACTGAACAATTGACAGCCTTAATGAAAGATATGAAAGGCTGGAGCCCCTATGAGGTAGATGGCACTTATTATGATTCTTATAAGATCATTAATTTAAAAATTCAGGATGGGCAGATCGTTTCCATTTCTTTTTGAGCATATTAGACTTTATTATGAAGAAATATAGCTATGTTTCTATAGTAATTTACATCCTTCTACTCTATTCCTTATTGAGTATAAATGCCTGTCAGCAAAATAGTCAGGCCAATGAAGATAGTTTTCGGGCTGAATTGGCACAAGCAGGCTATGGTTCTCCTAATTGGTATAAAACTATTGACCAATTAATTGAAAAGCATCCTGATAATGCCTGGCTACCTTATCGTAAAGCGGTGCCTTTGTTCCGTCGTGGTGATTATATTGAAGGTATCGCTTCCTTAAGTCGTGCAGTTGCAATAGATCCAACTACTTATGCCAACTATCGTGGGGCAGTGAGAATGACCGACCTGGGAGATTATGAAGGTGCTATTCAGGACTTCCAACTGGCTATTGACTTAAAAAATCATATTGACATCATTATTCCCGGCAGTGCTTATGAACGCAAAGGAATAGCACAAAAACAGCTCGGCAAATACGAAGAAGCTATTCAGACTTTCGATAAGACAATTAAAAAATTTGGCATTAACGGAGTAGATATTTATACCTTTATGTATCGGGGAATTGCCAAACGGGAATTGGGGCAATACGAAAAAGCATTAGCTGATTTTCAGATCATTATTGATAAATGGGAGAAATGCCCGGAAGCTTATTATCACAGAGGTTTGGTGTACATAGAGCAGGGTAAAAAAGAAGAAGCCTGCACAGCTTTTAAACGGGCTTTATTGTATAAAAACTATATCCATGGCAATCCGGGAGGTGCTTATATAGACCAGCTTTATGAGGCAGATATAGAACGAATGTTTGATAAGGCTTGTCGCTAAAATCAAATTATCTTTCATAAGATGCAGCCTTCTACATCTTATTTACGTCATTCATATATGAATACACAGGCAAGTATCATTTTTTTGCCCACTCCCCCGATATGCTCTATAAAGCACAGTGTAAGCATTTTATAAACAACATATTATCAATGGCTTCTTTAAACCAACGATCAGGCGTGTTGGGTAGGCGTTTAGCAGCACATTTATTGCGACGGGCTACCTATCATGTTACACCTGCCAGAATCGACGATTTTGCCACAAAAACGGCAGCAGAGGCCGTAGATGAATTGTTCCAGGCACCAGCTATGGTCTACCCAGACGGGCCAATCTCCTGGCAGACTGGCAATCCTATCTTTCATCCGACCAATATAGGTGATGGTGAGGTATCTACCTTAGGCTTTCACGTTATGTACGCACAGGCTTTCTGGCGTTTGTACGAATCTTCTGCCGACACTTCTATCCAATGGAAAATCATTAATTGGTTCAGCACTTTGTTCATTGTAAGAGGTACACAGGATTACTATTATTATTTTTGGAAATTACTGACGACTCAGGCTTTTAGTGATTTGAAAACACTAGCAGTTAAGGTGACATTGGACAATAATATGCTGGTTTATCTGAACAATAATCAGAATAATAAATACAGTCCAAATGAAAATTATGCCAGAGAATTTTTGGAGCTATTCACTATTTTAAAAGGAGATACAGTAGAAACGGGCAACTATACAAATTATACCGAGGCGGACATCTCCACAGCCGCCCGTGTACTGACCGGATTTCAAAATAGTTATACAACAGTAGATACTGATACGGGAGTTATTCGGGGATATGCCAATCATGGGCTGCACGATACAGACAGTAAGACATTTAGTGATGCTTTTATCAGCAATGAATTTCCTACAGCTACGATTACTGCTGCTGTTGATGCTAATGATATGTACAGAGAACTAGGCGACTTTGTAAGTATGATTTTTGCACAACAGGAAACAGCACGGGCTTATATTCGGAAAATGTATCGCTTTTTTGTGCGTGACCACATTTCTACAGAAGTTGAAACTGACATTATAGAGCCTTTAGCTAACCAATTGAAAAACAATGGCTATCAACATGCGCCTGTACTACAAACCTTACTAACCAGTGTACATTTTTATGATGAAGATGATGACGATAGCAGTAACGAGATCATTGGAGGAAAGATGAAATCTCCATTGGAGATGTTTATCACAACCTCCAATATTCTTAATATCCAAAATACAGATACCAGTACAGAAGACTTATTTTATAGTAGAAATTACGGCGTTCTTTATGAGCATTTCAAAGTGATGGGATATGATATCACAGAAGGCCCAAGTACAGTGGAAGGCTTCCCGGGCTTTTATGATGCTCCCGGTTATTCCAAAAACTGGTTTAGTGCCAATTATATTTATGAGCGATTCACTTTTGGCGTTTCTTTCAGGCGGGGTAAAGTACGCAATACCGGCACCTATATCCCTTATCAGTGTGATATGGTACAATGGGTAGCTGACAATATAGACGATGCCCCACCCGGCGAAAACCCACTTGACCCGCAAGGTGCCAGTAATGCCAACAAATTGCTGGACGATATGCTGGAGTATTTACTACCAGAAATGCCTACAGGCGAACGATACATCTATTTCCAAAAACAACTGCTTGGCGGACTTAGTCCTATCAATTGGTTTTTTTCCTGGAAAGAATATCTGGCAACAAATGATGATAGCAATGTAAGAGTGAGCATAGAGAACTTATATGACAAGATCATGTCATCTCCCGAATTCCAAACATTTTAGATTATGAAAAGAAGAAAATTTCTAAAAACCGGGCTAACAACAGCCGTAGCACCTGTATTTCTGAACGGTTTGGGATATACAAAACTGGGTGCTTCTGTTATGCCGACAGCGGTTTGTGATTATACAGACAGAACATTGGTCATCGTATATTTGGCTGGTGCCAATGATGTTATTAATGCTATGGTTCCAATGAATCATTTGGGCTCGTATCAAACAGAAAGACCTGACATTTATATACCTCAAAATTCATTAACCACACTGGACAATAGTCTTATCGGAACCAATCAAGACCTTGGCTTGCATCCTAGTCTGAGCAATGGCTTTAAAAACATTTATGATGATGGCTTAATGGCAATTGTACAACGCACCGGATATTCTACGCCTAACCGTTCTCATTTTGCTTCAGAGGATATTATGCTAAAAGGAATTGATGGTACAATCTCCAATAATGACCAGGAAGAAGGCTGGATAGGCAGGTTTTTGAAAGACCGCTACCCTACTTATCGCGGTATTCCTTTTGGCGATGAAATAGACCCGCTAGGTATTATTTTGGGCGATACACCCAATACAGGTTTTCATACAACAGAGGCACATGAATTAGAAATCAATATGAGTGGACAAGACCCGGCTGGTTATTATAGCATTATCTCCAGTTTGAGTGGTGAACCTATCTCACAAATCCCTAATACAGATCATGGCGAATTATTGAGTTATATTTCCGTTTTAGAAAAGAGTACGCAGGTATATTCTGAGCGTATTACCGATGTATTCAATGCCGGAAATAATATACAAACCTATCCTTCGTCCAATCTTGGCTATCAACTCAAAACCATCGCCAGATTCATTGCCGGAGGCTCCAAAACAAAAGTCTTTATGGCTCGCAAGGGCGGCTGGGATAATCATGTAGACCAAATACAGGCGGGTAGTTCTACTATAGGCTGGCATGCCGACCTTTTGTCTGATCTGAGTGCTTCGCTAAAAGCTTTTCAGGATGACTTGCAGGCATTAGGTAAATCATCACAGGTTACCACCATTGTGTTCTCTGAATTTGGTCGAAAAATCATTCAAAATGGAAATGTCGGTACAGATCACGGTACAGTATCTTCTATGTTTGTGATAGGAGAACATACCAACCCTGGCATATATGGCAACAATATCGACTTATCTTTCATGGACGATCAAGGGGCGCCTGATCCCTCCCAACTAGACAATGATTATCGCTCTGTTTTTAGCTCTATATTACAGGATTGGCTGGGTGCTAGTAATGATGCTTTATTGAATACTTTCTCGCAAACACCTTCTAGTCTTGTACTGAACAACATTCCAGTCATCAAATCAGGACAGGCAGTTGATCCGACTTGTTATTTTACGCCTATTCAGCCCATTTCCATGTATCTGAATTTCAAATTATTTCTGGAAGGCTTTTATGATTCAGCAACAGGGCTGATGAATACCAATCTGGCAGATAACGGATTGCTACCCTATAACCAACCTTATGGAAATACCCGTTATAGCTATTTTGGCACAGAAAATATCACAAGCTTCCCAGCTAATACTGTAGATTGGGTATTAATGGAACTTTGGACAACAGATAATCTTGTTTTGGACAGAAAAGCCGTATTACTCAGAAATGACGGACAAATTATGGACCCCCTTACAGGAAATACTTCTGTGCCTATAGGCGGTTTATATCCTGAGCCATTCAAAGTAGCTATTTTCCATCGTTCTCATATTGGTGTATTGCATAAAAATACTATTACGCCCGAACAAGGCAATACCGCCTATCCTAATATTACTACTTCTCTAATCTCCGTATCAGGTATGAATCAACTGAAGGAGATTAATGGCACTTACGTAATGATCGCTGGTGATATTGACCAAAATGGAATTATCAATAGTGCAGATTATAGTATTTGGAAACGCGCGAATAATGCCGGAGACTATCGTACGACCGACCTGAACGCTGATGGAATTACTGATACTTCAGATTATGAACTTTGGAAAAATAACCGAAGTAAAATGGGACATCCTGAGGTGCATAAGTTGTTGAAAAGGTGAGTTGGTGAGTGGTGAGTGGTGAGTGGTGAGTGGTGAGTGGTGAGTGGTGAGTGGTGA
>JAHDFX010000195.1 GCA_020627965.1 Saprospiraceae bacterium
CTGCCAAGCTTCTGCTTTCTGTCCCCACCACCAGAGAGCCTGTACCGTTGGAAAATACTCTGTCACCTAGTACAAGTGAATACAAGCCTTCATTGATAGACTGCCTACCACCAAGGAGACTATAAGAACCATTATTTACGTTTTCCTTGCCAATCAATAAAGCTTGAAGTCCTGTATTTACACCATTTTTGCCACCTACTATTGACTCATCTCCTTCATTTATATTTTCCGTGCCACTGACGGCTGAACTTTGAGCAAGCTGATTTTCATTTCCTTTGCCACTCACGATTGAAAAATCACCCGTGTTATTGTTTTCCGTTCCAGATATATGTGATTCTGTACCTTCATTAATATTGATTGAGCCGGAGACTTCTGAGTAATTTCCCTTATTGTAATTACCTATTCCCCCTACCTCAGAACCAATGGCAAAATTCTCATTTAAAACACCGTAAAAACTTGATAGTGGACCAAGATTATAATTCTCCCAACCATTTCCGATAGTCTCTGATCCATTATTATAGTTTTCCAGCCCTCCAATAGTTGAATTCTTTGCAAGGTTATCATTAAAATTAGTATCACCATTAATAAAACTATTGTCGCTATTATTGGTATTAAAGACACCGATCATTCCTGAATTATGCCCTGTATTCGTATTGCCATTTCCATGAATATTGGAGTAAACTCCTGCATTTTCATTTTCATGACCACCTACTGAACTACTTACACCTGAGTTGTCATTTCCGTCCCCTGTTACCAGGCTATAATCGTCTTGATTGTTATTGCCTGAGCCACTTACAATAGAGCCTTCCCCTTCATTTTCATTATTAATACCTCCTGTTGAACTTGACTCTCCAGTATTGATATTGTCAGAGCCATACATGATGGTATTGGCAGCCTCATTAGTATTATTGTTTCCTGTGATTGCAGAAGCATTGCCATTGATTTGGCTCGTATTATTATTACCAATGATTAAGAGATCATCATTCGTATTCGCATTATTACTACCTGCTACAATGGACTGTTCTCCACCATTGATGTTACCATAGCCACTAACCGTCGAGTTAATACCAGAATTAGTGTTTTGCTCTCCTCCTATGATGGCAGAATTACTTGAATTTAAATTATCTCTGCCAATTATCAGTGAACCTACACCAGTAGAATCGTTTTGATTGTCAATGCCTCCAAAAATTGAATAATCGGCATTGCTGAAGCCACCATATCCAGTAACCAATGAGCCATTAGACGAATTATTCGTCATGTTCCCGAATACTCCACTGTAGTTACCTTCATTGCTTACTGAAAGACCTGTAACAAGATTTCCAATTCCAGTATTTTCATTCTGATAGCCTGTTAGCAGGCTCAGGTTACCAAGATTAGTATTACTTGCACCAAAAACAAGAGAATTGTCTCCATTGGTACTGATATTATCTCTACCTGCAATAATAGTATTATTACTACTAGAATCCGTATTATTAAAACCCCAGATAAATGTACTTTCGGATATCGTGGTATAGTTCAGGTTACCACCCGTCATGGTATTTGTGCTATTGTTATAGTTTTCTTCCCCAAAGCTGCCAGAGCGTTCTCCTACAACCGTATTGGCGACACCCGCACCAAAGCCTCCTATAGCATCCACATAGTTGGCAATGCCCAAAGCTGTGCTGCTTCTACCTAATGCTATGTTATCTTCTCCAAAAGCAGAACTGAACAAACCAAGATTAATGCTGTCCCATTGCATTCCTGAAACTCCACCTGCTCGTAAGATTCCGTATTGTGTTGTATATAAAAACCTAGCTCCTGATCCTTCTGCCTCTGGTGGGTAGGTTATTGGAGTTGTACCCTGATGATTGAAAAGTATTAGTCCATCTCGGGCGTGGAGACGTGTGGCAGGTAGAGTACCGACTCCCAGGCTATCTCTGATCGACATCACACCATTGATACGGACACTATCATTAAAACGACTCGTACCATCTACGAATAGTCTTTCTTCTATGCGAACATCAACAGGAGAGATGACTTCCAGTGTTCCGTCGTACCAGAGGTCTTCAGTAGTGTCCTGTGCAAATAAAGGATAGAAAGAAACCATTAGGCATAGCAATGCCAGTGAGGGGTGGTAAATTCTTTTCATTATGTAGTTTTTATCTGTATTAAGTCTATTGCTGTATCGTGATCGGTATTTTTACAGTCGGATTACCTAATGAATATATTTCAAGGTAATATAGACCAACTGCCACATAACTCATATCCAACTGATGCCTTGCCCCAAAAATACCTGACAACTCTTCCCTTCTTACTAACTGCCCCGCCGTATTATAAATGTTGACATTTTGAATAGCTGCTTCTGCACTCTCTATATAGAAGATGCCTGATGTTGGGTTTGGAAATACTTTAACAGCAAACGGATTATTTACTTCTATGACATTTACAAGACTATCATCTAATCTTGTTACCTCAGGCACATTAAAAATATAAGAACAGCCGTAGTCGTCGGTAACAGATACGACGTAACTCTCTCCTACCTGAACACTAGTATAAGATGTAGTATCGCCAGTATCCCATTGATACTGGTAGGGCTGCATGCCTCCAGTGACTGTGGCATAGGCTACCGTATGATCTGCATTAAGATAGTAATCCACGAACAAAGGATCTGAGGGTACACCTGATACGATCACTGAACCTGTAACCTCACAACCATTACCGTCGGTAACCGTATATATATACTGACCATTCGAAGGACTAGGATATGTGGTTCCCATTGTCATATCATCCCACTCAAAACTGAAAGGGGCTAATCCTCCATTATTAATGTTTAATTCGATGCCACCTGCCATACCTGTAGCACAGGAATCAATATTTACTGTTTCGGATATATCAATAATGCAGTCGTATAGTGTAATACTAATGGGATAAAAATTATCCGCTTCATCTGGTTCCTGGATAATCTCACCACAATCCGTTTTAACGATGAGATAGGCTGTAGTACTGGAAAATGAAGCAGGTATATTTACACTCACTGTAGATGTAAAATTCTGCCCAGGCTGAAGCACCTGAACAAAATCTCCTCCAAGAAGAATGTCGTCTGGATTACCATCCCAGATGTTATCTGCGGACAGCCAGATTTCAATACAGTGAGCAGGTGCAGGTGCAATATTGTTAGTATTTGTAGAAGTAATGTCTATAGAAATTACACTACCTAGTTCTAAATTGTTTAAGGCTATATTACCTCCTGCCAGAAGGTTAGGTGCCATTGCACTAGATATTTCGTATTCTACTATATTGCCTGTAGGATCATACTCCCACGATTCTGTTAATCCGTAACTGTATCCACTTTGTGTGAGTTCGCCTTTGGGATTGTAGGTATGGGAAACCTGAAAGGAAACTTGGCAAAAAATTGAGCCCACAGGAATTATTCCTATAAGCATTAAAACCCAAAATATATATTTTACTTTTCTAATGTACATCGTTTTTATTTTATAAAAGATTAAACTAGAAATCTTCGCATTTAGCGAACTAGCTATGAAGAGATATTAAATCAAAAAAGGTTATTTTATTAAGTTTCTTCTCTGATTTATTTTCATCAATGATTTTCATCAATGCGTTTCGTTCTATTTTTTCTAGTTTTTTAAGCCAGTCATTTAAATTAAAAGACCACATATCAAGTACTTTTGTATCCCATCCCTCACTTACCTCTAATATTTCTGATAAGATTAAGTCTTTAAAAGAAAAATCATTTAAATAAAGTGCCCCATAGAATTTAAGCTCGTATAATTTAATTTGAAGCATAGGATTATTTTTAACAATAAAATCCTTGGAATAGTCATCTATCATATCTATGATCTCATCTACAATTACATCCCCTCCCAATCCAAGTTTTATTTGCGCCTCTACAAGCTTCATTTTTTTGGAAAAATCAACTTTATGGTTTAGATATTCTATACTAATTTCAAGTCCATTTTCATCTCGAAAAGATTTGAGGATTGAAGGTGTATCTAAACATTCCTTCACCCCTTTTTTCCATAATGGATAAACAGCAAAATGAGGTCTATATCCTCTTGTTCTTGGTAATTGTGTGAGTTCGATCCCACATAGGAATGGCCCAACACCCTGATAAAGTTTATTTTGAGTAAATTTATTTAGACTAGGAAATGTTTTTAGCCAACCTAAAACAGTATTTTTTTTGATTTGTCCAATTTTTGATTTCATATAATCATTATTAATTCTACCAAACTATAACACTCAATACAACAATGTACTATTTATGTAATTGTTAACCCTACATTGAAAATCGATTAATTATTTCTATTGTGTGTCCAGGAAAATTACGAGTATATTTCTGCCTTTGTTTCTTACTCATTTTTGCATTGCCAAATTTATAATCATATATCACATTATTTTTTGCATCAATAACATCAAGAAATCCTTTATTCCCACTTCCATTATTAAAATATTTTTCTGTCTGTAGCCCTCGGTTTCCATGTTTGGCTTGGAAATTATTTATGTATTTCTCTGCATGTTTATGTTTTGCTGTTCCAACTACGCCACCTTTTCCTGCCACTGCATTGTCAGCGTGTTTAAAAGCTTTTTTTACTAGTTGTTCGTTTGTTATAGAGGCTGCATTTTTCTTAGCAATATTTTTTGCTGCCTTATAAGCTACTCCAGCCGCAGCAACACCTCCAGCCGCAATTTTTGCCGCTGTAACCGCATTTCCAGCCCCTGGAATCATTGCCGCTGCGCACAGTGCAGCATTAGTATAATCTCCTTCTGCAAGGTATAGTAAAGCATTCGCACCATCAGCTATTTCACCAATAAAAGGAACCATGCCTGCCACATCAAGAGCAGTATGTAACCATTTGGGGGCCATTCCATCATAATCTAGTCTTGCTAATGGATTATTGAGTGCAAAACTATATAGGTTTTGACTCCACATAGGGTCTTCTGAAATGAATCTCTGATTATCTACATCAAAGAACCTGGCACGTACATAAAGAAGATCAGGAGTTTCTTCCATAACTCCCATAGCTCCCATTCCTTTGTACTGATTAAAATCTTCTTCAAATGATGCTGCAACTTTATTATATCCCCAATAAGCATAAGCGTGAGTAATATTCTGGTCATCGTCAGTCATAGCCACTACATTGTGGCGGAAGTCGTCATGATAATAGCGAATTTCACCTGTTTGAGCATCCACTCTTCCCAGTAAACCTATACCATGGATGTAATAATATTTCGCATTGCCATTAGCATCTGTTTCGCCTATTATGTTGCCAGAACCTGCTATATCTACCCAATATTTAGTCCATACATTATTACGCTCAGCAGCTACTAAATCTCCTGTTGGCGAATAATGATAATCCGCATTGAATGAACCGTTCGTGGACGTTGCAGAGGATAACTGCTTATTCTCTGTCCAAGTCAGATTACTAAATTTATCGGTCGTTATAGTCTCTCCATTATCATTATAGGTAAAGGTATAAGTCTGGTTAGGCTGTCCTGGCTGAAAAACCTCTTTTGTTGTGATTCTATTAGCTGCTGTGTGTGTACCAAACTCATATCGTTTATTGATTCCGACAGGGGGTGCCAATGGCTGAGTAACTAACTGATTAGTGATATACCCTCTACCATTGAGGGTAAGCTCATAAGAAGCAATGATTTGCTCGCTCGGCATTTTTACCCAAGTAAGTGTTTCAAGGCGACCTGCATCGTCATAGATATGACGTTTTTCAGTATCATTGGGATATTTCACTGTCTCTAAAAGACCATCTGGACGATAGGTAAATTCAAACTTCCGGTTCATCCAGTCTCTTACTTCTATCAGTCGGTCATTCTTATCATAGTAGTAGTTTATGTACTTACTATTATCAGGGAAAATAATTTTAGTAACATTACTGTTTTGATCATATTCGTATTTTATATCAAAAAAGCCTCCCCCTGCTATATTAGGATAATGCATACGATATTCCTCCAATCGATCTATATCATCATATTCTCTAAATTCAATTTTATTGGAAGAGTCATTTAGCAGGCTTATATCTTCAGGTCTATCCCTTTGATCATATTCATATTTTAAATATCCATCTTCTTCTATTAGTCCATTACTATAATATTCCTGCCCAAAAACATTACCTATTCCGTCAGTAATTTCTTCAGGTCGCCCATCATCATCCCATTCATATTCCCAGGTAGAACTGCCGTATTCAAGCTTGACGAGTAAATCCTGGTCATTATATGTCATGGTTGTCCAGTCACCTCTGGCATTCCTGAACTTATCCATGTTCTTATTCTCATCAAACTCGTACTGTAGATAATTCCCCATAGGGTCATTTACCCTATACGGTAAATCATTATAATAGTACTCGATTTCAGTCTCGTCATTTTCAGGCGTTATTACTGAAATATTTCGTCCCAAATTATCATAGTCAGACACCCATTCATTATCTAAGGCATCTACCAGTTTTTCGGGAAGCCCTCTTGGTGTATATGAAATTTCAGATTCAATATCAGTAGCTGTCGTTAGTCTTCTAGGTTGTCCATATCCATTATATTGTATTTCAGATTCATGCCCTTCAAAATCTTTAACTTTTATTAGGTTGCCATAACTTCCCTGATCATAATAGAAACGCATGGTCTGCCATTCGCCATTATTGTAGCGTTCATAAGTTTCAGGAAAATAGTCAGAAGTATACGTCCATTTATGATGTATGTCTGCATCGGGAATCTTACGTGATAGTAAGAAACCTTTACTATTATATTCCGCCTCAACCTCTACTCCAAAGCTAGTAGCTTTAGTTACTACTCCAGGATAATTGGCATTGCCGTATTCAAATGTAGTTGTGTTTGCTGTGCCATCAGAAAGATATGAAGTAGTTTCAGTAGCATAACCGCCACTATTTCTATTTATCTCATATTGGACACCCGTTTGCGTTTCAACTGTGGCATTAAATTCACCTGTTAATTCTGCAAATGTTTGCTGTACTTCTATTTCCTGATTGGGTACACCTGATTGAGTATAACTCGATTGTGTTAGTTTTCGCTTTTGGTAATTATTATCTATAGTATTCCCTCTAGGTAGCTGGATAGAAGTAAGTAGTAATCTATCCCTTGGAGTTGTTCCATAGCTATATTCTGTAATTATGTCTGGTCCACCTTGTGTGAATGGAAGATTTTTAAATGACTCCAAACGTCCTCCCTGATCATATGTAAAGTAAACACTGCGTTGTTGACCAACCGCCTCATCAGGTCCACGAACTTCTTCGATGTGGTTATCACCATCATATACAAACTCAAGATACCAATGTGATGTCCATGCACTACTTATTACTTTGTTCAGAACATATTCTCCATTAGAAAGTACGTAGTCTAAATCAATAGAAACACCATTAAAATTTTCAATAGAAGTTAGCCACCAAGTATCACTAGCTGAAACAAACCTTGTAAAAGTCAATTCCGTTTTATCCAGTGTATTAATCACTATTTCATTCTGCCCGGATGCCTCCACTTCATAATTCAGTCCCATAGTAGCATTATTGAAGTCAGGTAATAAACTACTACCAGCATCCTCCCAGATGTGAGGATAGAGTTCACCAGGAAAATAGATTAAATAGTGGTCATTAATGATATAACCATCAGCAGTCCAGCCATCTACCTCTTTTATATAACTACAAAAATTATGATTCCAACCTTTTTCTCCAAAGGGGTTACAGCTATAATATTCATCCGGTAGAATCGTAGCCTCTGATTCATAATAATGAGCAAATGTTATCGGCATCGTTCGATTTGGAATGCCGAAAGAAACCTCATCATAATGAGAAAAATTACCATCACTCAATCCTGGCTGTTCCAGCATGTTCGCATAGTTATAATGACTAGGCGGATAATAACTATCGGTATCTTGAATGAGAGAGAAAACCTCATTTGGATACACAGGGTGAGTCATGCAGCGATACAATAATAGAAAAAGCTCAGATCGTCTCGCAGGTGTAGTTTCAGCAGTATTGGTATCCCACCAAGTATCTGAAACCAGAAGTAAATCATTTGTAAAAGCAGCAGTGGTGTAATCTGTCAATTGAGATCCATTCACATTAACGTGAAAAGCCTCAAGTACCGCTCTTAACATTTCAAATTGGGTTACCTCTTCATATGGGCGGAAATTGTAGAAAGTTCCCTGGAACGGAGTTGCCCCATCGCCATCGTCGTCATAAACAAGATAAGTCAGCAATCTTGCACAACGTGTATAGCTGTATGTTCTTGTTAAATCAAAGAATGGAACAGGGTATTTGTCTGTGTAAAGATTTGTTGGAAATGCTAATCCATTTCCAAATAAAGAAGCACCTGTGTAAGCACACAAATCTTTTCGTAATAGACTGCCTTCAGGATCGACACCTAAAGGATTCTCATAACTATAAGGCTCAGGTAAAACAATGAAGTTTTCACAGAGATACTGGGCAGCAGTATATACCTCAGAGTCCAATATAGGGTCAACATCAGTGAATGCACAATCAGGTTCAAAAGCAGGGAGCGTTTCAAAATATAGAGTATTTGATTGAGTAACTGAACCATCCTGAAGCATAGCTTCTAAATACCATAGATATTTCTTCCCGAACTCTAGCGTATTAATCGGAATATTAAAAACAGGAGGACTGTGAGTTAGTCCTGCCTCAGTGTAAATAGTGGCTTGTGTATCATAGTCTTTAATATATACCGTATATGTGTCTCCAACACTTACTCCCCTGAACCTAAAAGTTGGGTTTATAGTGTTAATGAAGACCATATCTGGTTCATCATCACTGCCCGGAGAAATGAGTTCCGGTATATCAGTATCATAAAGAAGATTTTCCTCAATATTGATTTCAGGGGTTGTGCAGGGTACCCCAATAACTTCAGGCACTCCATTTAGGGGGACATATTCTACAATATAGTCGTATGCCCCCACAGGTGCTCCATCAATATTTTCAGAAAAATACTCTACGAAATACGAAGTACAAGGCGGGAAATAATCAATAGTTTCAGTGTGTAAAACTATATTTGTCCCACCATTCTGGATTCTAATTCTTATCGTTGCTCCAGAAAGATCCGTAAGACCATTATTTCTAATCTGAAAGATGTCGTCTATAATACCATATTGAGGAAACGTCTCTCCGTCTATAGAAGTATACCATGAGTAATCTACCCAGTGAGTATTTGAAGGTGTTGTATTATTCGCTGGAGCATGTATATATGCTTCAGCTCTAACATTTTCAACATAGGTATATACAGCAATGTTATCGCAGTCAAAATTATAAGTGTGCACATTAACTGAACAGTCAGCATTTACTTGATCTACCCATCCTAAATGTCCGTGAGGGTCACCTTCCCAAAAAGCAATGCAATCTACTTGTGGCTGGCCATTCACTACCCAGCCAGACTGAGTTTGTGCATATTCTGCTATTCTACAAGGCCAGTTTTCAGAATCACTTAATGTAATACTCCCTGTAAGATTATTAACAAAATTATAATAGCTGACAGGTTGGTTTGGACTATATGGCGTATTCAAATAATCATTCATTATATGTGTCATATATGAAGTCCCTTGTCTTGTGTAGAATCCCCATACGTCGGTATCAACGCAAGGTGTTCCCCCAGCTATACAGTCACGCGAATCACAGTATGCATCATTGGCATAAGGATAGTTATAGGGGTCTTGTCCAATAATATTTAACCAAGTAAATACAAGTAGGACGGATAGTAGGTAGTATTTCTGCTTCATAATACGTGAACTTATTTTTTGTTGTGTTTTTTCATTTATATCCACAAAAACAACGATACTTTCATTTGATTTTCTTAAATAACTAATCATAGAAATCGAAGTCACCTGCGGTACTAAGAAGGTTATAACCCTTTAGATTTTGAGTATTTTAAGCGTACTTAAGATGTTATTAAAATCAGTTATCCTGATAAAATAAATACCCGAAGGAAGATGTTTGATGTCGGCTATATTGTCACTAAGATATATATATTCTTTAAATTTCCCATCAGAACTCCACATTTCTATTCTTTCAATATTTTGAGGTAATCCTCGAAACTGTAGGATATCGCTTACTGGATTGGGGTAGTATCTAATTTTAGGTAGAGTCGTTGTTTCCAGGGATACAGGTTCTTCTATGATAATCTCTATACAGCCTTCATTATTACTTTCATCTTCTTCACAGATAAAGTCTGCGGCATCAGATACAGTAATGACTTGATATGTTCCAGCCCCAATAGCTTCATCTATAATTAAAGTGTCTGTATGAAAGTCTTGGGCGTTTGGATAGATTACAATGGTATCGCTATCCATCCAGAGGTCGTTATTATCTAGTTGACAGTCTGTAGATAAATAGTAGTCAATCGTAACGTGGGACAATGAATCTGAATCCCCCATATATTGATAGTTAGTTGCTAAAAATAAAGTATCTCCAATGTACATTGTATTAGAAGGCAGTACAGATTGAGTACTTATCAAAATATCTTCTGGGTTATCTGTGACACCAATCATGCATGGTCTATTAGCCACACCAGCTCTTATCTCTGGCAGTACGGCGTAGAGACTATCACCTGGGCATACTGTTATGGAACAAGCGTTTGGCGAAGGCCCACTATTCCTGTGACCGACAATGCTACCGAGGCATAATTCCGAGGCTATGTGGTGGGTGCTATCTGTTACGTCAATATCCGCTCTACAGGCTTCCCAGGCAATAAGTTCTTTTAATCCATAAACAGAATTGGGTGTTGGAGGTGTATTGACATAATTACCTAGAACACAAATCCCTACAGTATTGCCATTCATACAGCTAAAATGTGCTCCTTTTATCCCCTCTCCACGTCCCTCGTAGACAATACCATTTGGATCGACAAGCCAGTTATAGCCAATGTCATCCCAGCCATTCCCGAAGACATGCAAATCCCAGATACTACGGACAACAGCAGCATTATCTCCTCCAATACTTCCTCCTCCTGCAGAGTGATGAACGACAATATGATTGACATTCATCTGAGCAGTATCGCTTGTAGGTGGACAATCCATTGATGGGCACCAGCAATCTCTACCACAATAAAAAGGCTGGGGGCAAGAACAAGAATTTTCTCGATTTTGATTGACCTGTAGCTCATCACTATGTCCGGGGTAAAACAATCCTATTGTCAGTGGAGATTTTGAAATTACACTTGATTTGAACTGAATAAAATCAGTCTTTTCATCTATGTATTGATGGAACACGATACGATCTTCAGCCATCTGTTCGTGTGATAATGGTAAAGTCTCCCAATTTGACCACCTTCTGTCGCTCTTCTGGGTTCTATAAAAAACTTGTCCGTTAAAGTCAGTTGTTTCAAAATAAGCAACTACGGAAATAAATGGAGTGGGAATTAACTGTGCCACCTGGATTATTTCACTTTGTAAGTCATTCTCCTTCTGAAAAGTTATAGAAGTCTCTATGGACTGAGCAAAGCTGAGTACATACAAATTAAGTGTACCAAACAAAAGTATAAGTTGTTTTGTGCTCATTATAAGAATTTTCGGTTTAGCTAAAAATTAAAGCAATAGGTTACAGGGTGACAATTCTTCTATATAAGTCTTAGATATTTTAAAGTTACGAACACTTTTTTATGATATACTAAAAAGCAGGGTGCCAAAAAAAGAGCAAAATCGGGTGTTTTTTGCTTTTATACATAGATGTTATATTGTATTTTTGTACCATAAGTGCTTGATTATATATTTTTTAAGAGACTCTGCCTCAGCTCTGGTGAAGTTTAA
>JAHDFX010000196.1 GCA_020627965.1 Saprospiraceae bacterium
CTAACTTCTTTTGGTACACTGTACCAAGCTCCCGAAACACTTTTTTGACGGGCCATCGCCACGCTCAGTTATCCGATTTTGAAGTATTGATGTATTGTTATCTATAAGAAGCTATTTGAACTTAGTTTTTAAATAATTTCAGCTTTTGAAATAACTATAAAACGGTTTATTTATTGCTTCTAAAAGAATTTATATCGTCTTTTTGTTTAGAAAGGTACATCATCGAAGTCTTCGTTCATTTTTGAAGAACGGGTGATGATATTGGACATTGGGCTGTCGGTGTTGCCGGGTGCCGGGGAGAAGTCGCCGAAACCGGCATCGCCCCAGTCGGAGAATTTGGCAGTTTCGCCGGTGAATCTTAGTTCTACGGTGCCTAGTGCGCCGTTTCTGTGTTTGGCAATGATGACTTCTGCTTTGTTTTTGAGTGAATTGCCTTCTTCGTCTTCCAGTATCTGGTAGTATTCGGGGCGGTAGATGAAGGTGACCATATCCGCATCTTGCTCTATGGCTCCACTTTCGCGTAAATCCGACAATTGCGGGCGCTTGGTTCCTCCACGTGTTTCTACTGCACGACTAAGCTGCGACAGAGCAATGACAGGTACACTTAATTCTTTTGCCAAACCTTTCAAGGCTCTGGAAATCGAACTGATCTCTTGCTCACGATTGGTGCTTTTATTTTTGTCCATACTGCCCGACATGAGTTGCAAATAGTCGATCATGACCATCTGAATATCATGCTGCATTTTGAGACGACGGCATTTTGCACGTAGCTCGAATATATTGATAGCAGGCGTGTCGTCGATGAAGATTTTTCTTTCGCCCATTTTTTCTACGGCGGCATTGAGCTGTTGCCATTCGTAATCTTCTAAGCTACCTTTTTTCAATTTTTCTCCAGGGATTTCAGTTTCCATAGAGATCAGACGTTTGACCAATTGTATGCTGGACATCTCCAGTGAGAAGAAGGCGACGGGTTTTTGGAAAGTGGCTGCATTGGCTGCTAAAGCTAAGGTGAAAGCGGTTTTTCCCATGCCCGGCCTGGCTGCAACTATCACTAAATCAGAAGGTTGCCAGCCTGATGTCATTCTGTCTAAATCTACGAATCCAGTGGGCACTCCTGTGAGTCCTTCCTTATTGTGCGAAGCTTCTTCGACTTGTTTGACTGCCTGACCAAGTAAGGAACTCATACTGGAATAAGAGCGACTCAGGTTTTTTTCTGTGATTTCAAATAAGCCTTGCTCGGCTTTGTCTAATAGCTCAAATACATCCGTCGTATCTTCGTAGGCGTCTTTAATAACGGTGTTGGAAACACGAATAAGTTCTCTTTGAATAAATTTCTGGGCGACTATACGGGCATGATATTCCAGGTTAGCGGAAGATGCGACACGGTTGGTCAGTTCGACCAGGTAGTAGGGACCACCGACTTTCTCCAGGTCGCCAGTTTTCTTGAGTTCTTCTGAAACGGTTAAAAGATCTATAGGTTGCGTACGCTCAAACAGGCTGAGCATTGCTTTGTATATCAAGGCATGAGCATCGCTGTAGAAACTGTCAGGACGTAAAGTATCTATAACAACGGTCAAGGCGTCTTTGTCGAGCATAATGGCCCCCAGAACAGCTTCTTCCAAAGCGGGAGCTTGTGGGGGAAGTTTACCGAATACAAAATCAGATAAACCTGCCTCACGCTTACCTTTGTTGCGTAAGTCAAGTACTTTTTTTACGGCTTTATCCTGATCTTTTTTTTCTGACATATTTTAAGCTGTTGGGGAAACAAAGTTAAGTTGAAAAGTCCGAAAATGGGAATCAACCAAAATGTGCATCGTGTTCCGATTGTTAGTTTGGTGTTGATAAGTGTGGATAAATTGTTAACAGTTTTATGACCTTAAACACCAGCTACCCTATTTACCTTTCCCTTTCAACCAATGTTAGCGTCTTCGTCCCCCTTCGGAGGGATATAGCGGGCTAGACATCTAAGTAGACTTGCTCCTGCTTTGTTCTTAAGTACCTATGCTAAAAAATTTAACCAACGTTAAAAACTATTTGACAACTTTTATAAGATAAATAAAAACTGCAAAATTTACAACAATAAAATTCAAAACAAAGCAAAAAGTTTCAAAACAAATTATTCCTCTTTCTCACGCCACCGAACATCATAGGGAGAAGCTGGGCGTATTTTGTCTTGCCAGTTGAAATTTTCGAGACGGAGTGTGTTGTGATTGACTTGTTTCATCGGGTAAATCGTAGCCTGGGGTTGCCGGTAAAAGTTGATATTATCGACTTCATTATCACCAAAGTAAATGAGCATTTCACTACATTGAGTTTTATTGACGCCAATATAAGCACCAGCATCATCACGGATGTAATAGATCGTTTCCCCGTTGCCTTTTACATCCATTTGGCGAACCTGATTGTCATTAAATCTGACCAGAATGTCTTTACCTTTTATCTGATTGTAAAAAGTAGAGTCCATTTCATTGATAATAAAAGCTTTGTTAATGAGGTCAATTTTATCAACCTGTTCATTTTTTTGGTAAATGAATATAGTGTCAGCCGAAAATTGGCTGGTATCTGACCAAACGACCGGGTGGGTGTCTATTTTATAAAAACGGAAAACCGAGTCTGCCGTTGAATAAATCAGAGAATCACTGACTGCCTGTAAGTCGCTTTTAAAGATACGGGCATTTCTATCGGCAATTAAAGTCCGGTCATCTTTTTCCAGATCAGGTTTGAATGTTATTAAGGTATCGGCTGCCAGATAGAGCGTATCAGCTTCGATGAGCGAGCGCATTAAAGGACGTCCAGTAGCATGAATATAGGAAGTGCTGTCATTGAATATAGCCCGTTCGCAGTCGATAATTATTTCTTGTTCATGATTGACGAGTAAAACTTTGCCTTCTGCCAATCCTGAGCGTTTTCCTTGCTGGTATTGGGCATAGTCTGCCCATATATTCTGTATACTGTCTTTGATGACTACATTGCCCCAGGCTTCGCCAGAAGAGCTCGTTTGATCGAAGTCAAGGCTGTCTGCCCAGATCGTCTGATCTCCGCTTTCTACCACTACATAGCCCCAGGCACGGGTAAATTCTTCTTCTTCATAATAATACAGACTGTCTGCATAGATGGTTTGTGTGGAATCAGCAATTTTGACGCTGCCCCGAAAACGGGAAATTTGTTTGTCGGGATCATAGTCAGAATCATCTGCTATGACTGTTCTGTTATCTCCTTCAAAATTGACTTTGCCTTCAAAATAAGTTTGCTCTTTTTTGCCATCATAGATAATCTTATCGGCTGTGGCAATTTGTTTTCCATCATCAAAACGGACGTTTTTTTCAAATTCGCCATATTGCTCAATAGCATTATAAAAACCAGCTTCGCAATAAATTTTACTGCTGTCTGTTTCCATATTTGTAGGACCATGAAAATAGGAAATTTCTTTTTCTGTATCGTAGTGGAGGGTATCTGCCTGAAGTGTAAAACTCGAATCGATCACAACTACATCGCCTTTAAAATAAGCTTGCTTTGTTTCTGTATGATAATAACCATGTTGGCTACTGAGGTTTGTCCCCTCCCCTTCCAGTTTTGCTCCAGTATGGTATTCGGCAATTTTTGTTTTTAAATTGTAATCCAGTTGGTCGGTGAAAAGTTTTTGCTTGCCATCGTCCAATACCACTTCATCATAAAGTGTTGCTTTGCGGCTTTCCCCTCTGTAGTTTAATGAATTGGCATAAATGCTGACCGAATCTTGTTCTATAATAATATTGCCGAAGGCACGAACATCGCTTTTGACCACAACGGCACTATCGCAAAACATACGTGCCCCTTTATGGTACAGTACTACGTTGCCGATCAATCGTTTTTGATATTCTTCGGCTTGCCTAACCATTTCTCCACTGTCAGCATTTTCTATTTTGACTCGTTTGCCAGTGCTATCAGGCGGTGGGGCTTCGGGTAAGCCGACTTGAGCCTTGAGGGTGAATGGGAGTAGGCATAAAAACAGGAAGACCAGTCTTATTAAATGTTCCTCCCTCCTACCCTTTCTCTCCCCAGCTATCGGGCAAGAATAGTGATATTCTTTTGCCTCTTCCAGCAAGCTTTGGAACTGTGTAAATAAGGGGGCGGAAAAGCTAAAAAATTTGCTCATAAGCAGCGGCTTATTGACGAGCCGGATCATCTTCTGGCATTGTATAATCAGGCGATTTTTTACGGAACAGACGAACATAGCGCTTTGGATTCAGGCGTACATCCTGAAGTAATAATTGTAAATCCAGTGTGGCTTCATTCAAATTATTATAAAGCTTAGCTTCGTCGTTCATCAATTCAGCAATAGAGCCATTTCCATCCTTGACTTTTTTCATTATCTCATCCATAGAAGCCAGTGCTTCATCCGCTTTTTTAAGGGTATTTTTAGCCTGTTCTACTGCTTTATCGACTCCACCAACAGTTTTGTCTAAAGTGCCTTTTAAGTCTACTTCATTGACCTGTTTAGTAAATACTTCAGCATTGTTTAATACACGATCCAATTGCTCTTTTGTTCCTTTAAGATTGGCAGTTGCCATTTCTAGATTGGTCAGTGTATTTTTAATATTATCGGTAGAGCCTTCTAAGAGATTGTCCAGCTTACCGGTGCTTCTTTTTAGGTTTTTCAAAATACCCTGAATATCATCAAAGCTATTTCCAATGGCTTCTCCTTCGCTTGAAAAACGGCTATTTAGCGAATCTATAGCGGCAGCGGCGGCTGAACTGACAGCATCTTTTGCCTGATCTATAGTAGAGGACATGTCTCCGAGCATAGATTCTACCAGTCCTGATGTTTTCCCGACCAGTGTATCGCCCGAAACAGCACAGTTGCTCTTGCACTTACCCGGATATTCCAGCTTTATACCTTTCGAACTTAGCGGATCAGGACTAAAAATATTAGCCACTGTACTCTTTGGTAAACTTAGCCCATAATCCAGACTCATTTCAACAATAATTTTCAAGTCTTCTGTTAAATCCAAATTGGTAACAGAACCTACCTGATACCCATTTACGCTGACTACGGCTGATTTACCAAGCCCGCCTACGTCGTCGTAAACGGCATAATAGTAATTCGCACGCTTAAATAAATCTTTGCCTTTCAAGTAGTTGAATCCGTATACAAGTGTAAAAATTGCGACAAGCGCCAGTATTCCCACCTTGACTTCGTTTGATATTTTCAAAGTTTTATATTTTAATTTTCGACAGTCTATATGACTTCTGCACCGCAAAAGTAGAAAAAATAACTAACTCAAGTTATGAACACCTTGCAAAGTGTGTGTAACAAATTGCACAAAGCCTTTAAGCGTTCCTCCCCCTTCGCCCCCTCCAAAGGGGGACAATAAGCTAAAAAGCAGATCAATGTCTCCCTTTGGAGGGAGAAAAAGAGGGAGGACAACTGGAAAACTGTGCAATTTGTTACACACACCCTTGCAAATTACAAAAGAGACTCCATTCTGAAATAGTCTGAAATTTTCTAATTTTATTTTTTCTCCGATAATGCCTTCGCATAATTTATATGTACTGACAATCCATCTACAAAAGCAACAATGAATGCAGCTCTGAAGCCATTTAGTTTCCAGTATTCCAAAGCTCTTTCGCAAGCTTCATAATCATTTAAGTAGCCTCCCATCATTTGGATATATGTGCCATTCTTTTCAAGGGTTTCCAAATGTTGTACTTGTTTCCAGGGGTAAATGGTTTTATCTACAGGTTGATTTGTGATACCCAGTTGTATTTTAAATTCGACCTTTTTTTGCACATCAGTGCCATATATCGGTTCTTCATCTATCACCTCCAGTCTTTCTGGCTTGTAAAATCTGATTCCTGAAATTGGCTTTTGATCTTTTCCCTCAATTTCGTATTTATAATTACTAAAAGCCCTCAACATGGCTTCCGCCATTTGAATTTGTCCATTTTCCGAACGGAGAAAATTTTCATCTTCTATATTTGTTAAAAAACCTGATTCGATTAGAATACTTGGCATTTCCGTCATTCTTAATACGATAAAAGGTTCTTTTTTTATACCCCGACTGGTGCGCCCCAAAGTATTTTTAAATTCCGTTTCCATATGGGCAGCCAGGCGAATACTTTGTTCTTCGTAGGCGTTCTGGATCAGGCTAAAAATGATATAGCCTTCATCAGAATTGGGATCAAAGCCATAGTTGTTTATAAAATTCTCTTCCAGTGTGACGACTTCATTTTCTCGTTTGGCAACATCAGATATAGCTCCATCTTTGCCTAAACCCATGATATAGGTTTCAGTGCCTTTGATGTAACTTTTGCTTACAGCATTGCAATGGATAGAGATAAAAACATCCCCTGCATTACGATTGGCGATAGCAGCTCTTTCGTATAAAGGTACAAAGACATCTGTTTCACGGGTGTACACCACACGCACATCCGGGAATGTACTATTAATAAGCGTACCTAGTTTTTTGGCAATTGCCAATGCCAGGTGTTTTTCTTCGGAGTGTCCTCCCGTACATCCCATATCTTTACCTCCATGCCCAGGGTCAATGACAATAGTTTGAATACTCGATCTGCTTTTTGGCAAATCAACATTGGGAGTGGCTATACCATCAAAACCAGTCGTAAAAAAGAACAGTAAAATAATGATTAAGTAAAGACGTTGCATTATTCTGTTGAGTAAAATTGTTAAAAGACGGCTAAATAAAGGGTTTTGCCCTAATTATTTGTTAAAAGCCCCCCTCTCCGCTTTTTTTTCAATAAAAATATCCTGTTTTTTGTAAAGTCTTTTGTTTCTTATCGGCAATACACAAGTCGATCAAAAGAACTATTACAAGTATGTACCACAAATACCGTACAAATTTATTAAATCTACAATTAGTTCTGTTACTGTTGTGCAGTTCGCTGGTCATTTATGCTCAGGAAACTGGTGATACAGATGAGCCATCTGCCCCTGTTGAGCAATTAGGAAAAGGTAAAGGCACCAATAAAATCCCTGTCAATGATAGCATTCGTCGTCGTTTCGATGAAGCCAAGGCAGCCATTGAGAAAGCTAACAACCCAACTTTTGATACAGACACCCTCACTGACAATCGCCCTAATAGTATCAAATACTCTAAAGATTCTTTATCGGCAGAAGTGGTTTATGAAGCTAGCGATTCTATGCTTTATGATGTAGCGGGTGAGAAAATCTATCTTTTTGGCAATGCTTCCCTCAAATATGAAGATATGACGCTTACAGCCTCAAATATCATTTTTGACTGGGCGAATGATATTGCAGTTGCCTATGGGCATGAAGACAGTCTTGGTAATTATGTAGGCAAACCAGAGTTTATAGATGGAGATCAACAGTTTAACTCTGATACCATTCGGTACAATTACAGAACTCGTAAAGGCAAAGTTTATAATGTTCGTACTCAGGAAGGCGATGGATATTTATTGTCTCGCAGTGTGAAGTTTGATATGCGTAGTCAGGAAGATCCGCATAAAGATGATATCGCCTTTGCAGAAGGCACCATTTATACCACTTGCGATGCAGAACACCCACACTTTGGCGTTCGTAGCCGACGGGCGAAAATTATTCCCAATAAACTCATTGTAGTCGGGAGTTCTAATGTAGAGATCGAAAATATTCCGACACCCCTATGGCTGCCTTTCGGCTTTTTTCCTCTAAAAACCGGACAACGTTCAGGGTTAATTTTTCCGCGCAGATATGAATCTGATCCAAAATTAGGTTTTGGATTACGCAATGTAGGATATTACACTGCTCTGAATGATTACTTCGACCTTCAGGTCACAGGAACTATATATACCAGGGGTAGTTGGGGCTTAAATGCTAGTTCCAATTATAAAAAACGCTATAAATACAATGGCGGTTTCGGGCTGAATTATTCCTATCAGAAACTAGATATAAAAGGTGTTCCTGACTATGGCTTCAGAAGGGATTTTAATATTAGCTGGCAACATAACCAGGATAGAAGTGCTCATCCCAGTCGAGTATTCAGTGCTGATCTGAATATTGGTACTGGCTCTTATTATTCCAATAATTTTAACGATGCTAATAGTGTTCTTAACAATACGCTGCGCTCCAATGTCAGAGTAGATAAGAACTGGCCTGGCAAACCTTATAGCATGTCTGCCAGTTTCCGGCACAGTCAAAATACCAGTAATGGTGATATGACGATCACATTTCCGCAGGTAAATTTTAATGTTTCACAAATCAAGCCCTTTGAACGCAAGAACAGCGTTGGCAAGCCCAAATGGTATGAGGATATAGGTTTTGTCTATTCTGCCAAGGCAGAGAATCGGGTGAACACAATAGATTCACTACTGTTTACTGAAGCTGTGTTTGATGATATGAAATATGGGGTTGAACACAGACTTACTCCTTCTGTTAATTTTACTATACTAAAATATATCACCGTAACGCCTAGTGTAAATTATACTGAAAAATGGTATTTAAATACGCTTAATCGCACTTTTGATCCGGCTACTCTTATTGAATCGGATACGATCTTTGGAATTTCTGCCGAGGGCGATACTTCCATTAATAGCATCAATGTAGACACCATTTTTGGGCAGATCATTGATGGAGACAAATTTGGTTTTCGTGCCTTAAGAGAAGTTTCAGGCGGTATCAGTATGAATACAACCCTTTATGGTATGCTCCCGCTGGGAAAGAAAGGACAAGCAATTCGCCATGTCATGCGTCCCAATATTTCCATGAGCTTTTCACCAGACTATGAAAAGCCTTTCTGGAATTATTATGAAGAAGTGCTGGTTGATAATCGCTTTCCTGATTCAGTGGATGTTTATTCTCCTTTTGAGGAGGGCATCTATGGTTCTGTACCCAGAGGCGGTCGGCGGGCAACCATGAGTTTTGGGATAAATAATACGCTCGAAGGCAAGTTTAAGGCAAGGCGAGATACTTCTCAGCAATTAAAAAAAGTCAAACTGCTCAATTCATTTAGTATTAATTCTTCTTACAATTTTGCAGCAGATTCGCTCAAACTTGCGCCTATTTCCATCAATGGTAATACTAAGTTATTCAAAGTGGTCGATCTTCGCTTTGGTGCCAGTCTTGACCCTTATTCCCGTAATGAAGATGGTGTAATCGTTGATGTTTTTCAATGGGAGGCCAATCGGCGTTTGGTTCGTTTCAATAGTGGTTTTATCAATTTGAGTACTCGTCTTGATCCTCAAAAAATAGAAGAAACTTTCCGAAAAAATAAAGATGAAAATGCCGACAAACCGACTCGCAACCAAGGTAAAAAATTTATTGGTTCATTAAATTTCTCTTATTCTATTCGTTTTGCCAATGCTTTTGAAAACGGGAAAGATACACTAAAAATAACTGCCCACGACATACGTCTAAGCGGTACTACTTTCAATTTGACCGATAAGTTCAGCATGCGGGTGGGTGGCATTGGTTATGATTTTGCCCGAGAACGAATTACTTATCCCGATTTTGAGTTTTATCGTGATTTGCATTGCTGGGAAACAGGGCTAAGTTGGCAACCGGAAAGACGTACTTATGCTTTTTTCCTGAGGGTAAAACCTTCTTCTTTGGATTTTCTGAAAATACCATACACCCGAAATCAACTAAGTCCCTTTGAGTTCTGACAGTTTTTTCCCCTGTACACTTCCATCCTTCTAATAAAACCATTAACTTTGTAAGCTATATTTATAATTTTCAATATCATACCATGAAAGTTGCTGTTGTTGGTGTCACCGGATTAGTTGGTGGCGTAATGCTAAAAGTTCTGGAAGAACAAAATTTCCCTGTAAGTGAATTGATTCCTGTTGCTTCTGCTCGTTCAGTAGGCAAACAGATCAGCTATCGAGGTCAATCCTACACTGTTGTCAGCATGGATGATGCTATTTCTAAGCGTCCTGACATTGCTATTTTTTCAGCAGGCGGAAAAACTTCTTTAGAACATGCACCTCGTTTTGCTGAAGTTGGGACTACAGTGGTAGATAATTCATCGGCATGGCGGATGTATGATGATAAAAAACTGGTTGTGCCAGAGGTTAATGCCCATGTATTGACCAAAGCAGATAAAATCATAGCTAATCCGAATTGCTCTACTATTCAAATGGTCGTTGCGCTAGCACCTTTACATAAAAAATACGGTATTAAAAGGCTGGTTATTTCTACTTATCAGGCAGTTACGGGTACAGGTGTTCAGGCAGTTCGCCAAATGGAAGCAGAGCGTAATGGTACTGATGTTGATATGGTTTATCCGCATCCTATTGACTTGAATTGCCTGCCACATGGTGGTTCTTTCGGAGACGATGGTTATACCACCGAAGAAGTAAAGCTAGTCAATGAAACCCGAAAAATTATGGGTGCTCCCGATATGCGCATTACAGCAACAGTGGTTCGTGTTCCGGTTTATGGCGGTCATTCGGAAAGCGTCAATATTGAGTTTGAACGTGATTTTGATTTGGCAGAGGTCTTTAATTTAATGGAAAACGCTCCTGGTATTACAGTACAGGATGACTGGAAAAACAATGTTTATCCCATGCCGCTGTTCAGTAAAGATAAAGACGATGTTTTCGTAGGCAGAATCCGTAGAGACTTTTCCAATCCGAAGTCGCTAAACATGTGGATAGTTTCCGACAATTTACGTAAAGGAGCCGCTACTAATGCTGTACAAATTGCTCAACACCTTGTCGAGCATAAATTATTAGGTCAAATGTCTGAAATTATAGAACAATAATAAAAGATGACGAAAAACAGCCAAAGCGTCACGCCTATGGCATGCTTTTTGACCGACCTTTTATAACGAATAAGTACCCAAACCTAAACCTTTACTAATTTCATGTTGAAAAATTTAACACAAATTACGCTGCTATTCTGTTTTCTGGCTTTGCTAGGTGCATGTGGCAAATTGGATATAGATCCTATTGAAGAATTGACCGCCGAGAATGAGCGTGACATTGCTAACCGTATACATGAACTCATCAATGGAGACAGTGATTATGCTGTTTTGGATGATGAAAACTACGGAGTTGCCTATACCTATGTATATAATCACTTGAAAAACCTTACACTAAACGAGCAGGTGATACATCGTTACGATTATAACTGGAACATTTTTATTTTAGATAATGATGCTAGTCATAATGCTTTTGTTACTCCAGGCGGGCATATCTATTTTGATTCTGGCTTATTAAAATTTCTGACTTCAGAAGCAGAATTCATCGCTTTGCTGTCTCATTCAATTGCTTATGCAGATATGGGATTTGCCCAACAAAAATTGCAAGACAATTTTGGTTTATCGCTGCTGCTTGACCTGGCTTCCGGTAGCAATATTGATGATGAAAATGGCGAATTAATTGATGTATTGTACAATACGCCTTTCAGCACTGATGCTGTCAGTCAGGCAGATAATTATATGCTGTCGCTTGTTTGCACTGCCGATTATGATATAAACGAGTTTTCTAACTTTCTGGTAAGGGCTAATAATGCCGAAATTCAATGGTTGGACATCTATAATACCGGCGAAGGTAATATTGAAAACCGCATAGCCCTACCCGCTGGTTATACCTGTAGTAATGCTGGTCTTGTAGGTGCTAATACATACCAAACAGAATTACTGGATAATTTATAAGTTTTCTTTTACAATGCTTTGTATTGGGGTTGGGGCTGATAAGCGCTCCCCCTCCAAACCTATGGAGTATTGTTACTTCATTTCTTTGTATCCACACTAGACTTTACTGATAAAACTTAAACACATGAAGAAATTATCATTATTACTA
>JAHDFX010000197.1 GCA_020627965.1 Saprospiraceae bacterium
ATTCGTAATTCGTGATTCGTAATTCGTAATTCGTGATTCGTAATTCGTAATTCGTAATTTAATTAACCTACTTCGTTTAGTATTTCTATCAATTTTGTAAAACTATCTGCTTTTAGGGAAGCTCCGCCAATCAATCCTCCATCTACGTCTGGCTGACTAAACAGCTCTTCTGCGTTAGCAGGCTTACAACTACCTCCATATAAAATAGTGACACTATCGGCGGTTTCTTTACCGTATTGAGTTGCCAACATTTCACGAATAGCTGCGTGCATTTCCTGTGCCTGCTCCGGGCTTGCAGTCTTGCCCGTCCCTATTGCCCATACGGGTTCGTATGCCAGAATAATCCGATTGAAATTATCTACATCCAAATGAAAAAGACTTTCTTTTAATTGTGTAGAAACATAATCCACATGTGTGCCAGCTTCCCTTATTTCTAACGGTTCACCACAACAAAATATTGGTATCAAATCAACTTCCAGCGCTTTATTAACTTTTTGAGCAAGGAATTCATGGCTTTCGCCAAAATATTTACGCCGTTCTGAATGTCCGATAAGCACATAAAGACAACCTATGTCTTGTATCATTTCAGGTGAAATTTCTCCTGTATAAGCCCCAGATGCCTTAGTATAACAGTTTTGTGCCCCGACACTTAGTTTGTTATCTAGTTCTTCTGATATAGAATTAGCTACCAAAAACAGGTAAGGAGAAGGCGGACATACGATGGCCTGACAATTATCTGGTAAATCATTATTTTCCAGATAATTACTAATACCAGTAACCAGTTCGAGGGCTTCATTGCTATGCAGGTTCATTTTCCAATTGCCAGCAACGATTTTCAAGCGTGATTTTTTGCTCATGACGAGATATTTAATGGATATTTAGCGAAGTGTTCTTCTGGATTTCAAGGTAAGTATTTTTTTGAACTATTGATAAACGATAAACTATAAATGATGAACATATCAATCTGTATTCACCCGCCAGGGCGGATTTTTTCTGTTTTCCCCTGCAAAATATAAGATCAATTGATGCCCGTCTGCGTCTTTCAAACGCGCTTCGCGCCAAAGCCAGGGCTGATCCTTGGGTAATTCTTCAAATTCTATTCCCTTATTGAGCAAAAGCTTTACATACTCATCAAGCTCTTCTATTTCAAAATAAACAACGATTCCCTCCCCTTCCTTAATTTCATCGACTCTGTGAAGTGATAAGGTAGCTTCTCCTTCTTCGGATTCAAATCTTGCATAACGTGGGATGGAATCTACAATAAGTTTTAAACCCAATTTTTGATAAAATTCAGTGGCACGTTCCAAATTTATGGAAGGAATGGTTATTTGATTTAAGTTAATCATGTCATTTTTATTGATAAAAGTACGTTTTCAGAAAAGTACGACATGTTTTTATTTAAATGGAATTTCAATATTATTTTAATTCTGACATCATATTAAATCTTTTAACTACCTTTAAATATTTAAAAATAAATCTATAGCACACATGAAAAAAGGAATATTTGAAGCCTATTATCTAAACTACAAAGACGAGGAGGGAGCTATTGTTCCATCAAAGACTCAGGCTACCACGCTTTTGGATCATGCGAGAACCCTGATCGCTAATGGAGCTATTGGCGTAGCCATTACCTATTCTGCCAATTATGGTCAAACGGTGGATATTGACAATGGTTATAAAGCTGGCCAATGGAAGATAGGAATAACAGGAGCTTTCCAGGCGGATGTCATGACAAAAATGGAAGGTCTTCTGGGAGATACTTATAGCGATCTTCAGGGAAAAATGCGGATTGCACCCATTACTACGATGTCTTATGAAACGCCACCTTATGGTGAACATACCCATGAGGAAGTGATTAAAAGTGATCTTGCCAATATCAAAGCCTTACTAGATAATGGCTGGACAGTTCTGGGCTGGCAAAACCAGGATTCCGGCACCGACGGTTTTGCTGTAGGTGGAGGTGTATCGAAAAGGACAGGACAATATCCCCAAGAATTATCGGATGTTGTACAGGCTACATTGAAGCAGTTTGCTACGAATTATTCGGGTGAGTGAAGCTAATCTTGTACCAGCGCCTTTAGTCGCCAAATGTATACAGACGAACGGCGACTAAAGGCACCAGTACGAAAAAACTACTGCTGGCAAGGAAAAATAGGTTCCTTCTTCCCCAAAAAACGAGGATCGGTCTGGAAGATATAGAGGTCGAGGACTGCTTTGGCGCGTGCCAGATATTCTCTTAGTACAGGTTGGTCAAAACGTTGGGGGGCTTTGGCATTGAAAGCGATGGCGCCTATGCCGTAGTGTCTGCCGACGAGTACTGCACGATAATTGTGGAATCTTTGAGAAATGATGGTAATGTCTTGCTGACGGAAAACTTCTTTACTTCGAACCACAGAGTCCAGGGTACGGAAGCCGGCATAGTCGAGCGTAATACAGCTTTCGGGGATGCCTTTGGCGACTAGTGCCTGATACATATCTCTCGGCTCATTATAGCTCTGATATTGATTATCACCACTGACCAGAATATGCTTGATCTTTTCTGCTTTGTACAGATCATAGGCAGCTTGTACCCGATTGGCAAAATAAGGATTGCTTGCTCCGCCTACCAGTCGCTTGCTGGTGCCTAATACCATACCGACATTATTAGCAGGAATATCATGTAGGTCGTTGTACAGGTATTGTTGGTTTTTGCCAATAATGACCCAATTGAGTAATAATAGCCCCAGAAAGCCCAGAATAGCAAGTCTGAAGCTCATGCGGATTATCCATTTTGCCCATTGGATGATTTTCTTCATTTGTATTTTTTGGCAGTCCATGGTCGATAAAACAACTATCAACCATGGACTATCGACTATGGTCTTTATTTAACCAGTGTTACACTTCCCCGATAAGGCAGGGTTATTCCATCTACGAAGCTGGCTTCTACATAGTAGACAAATACGCCATTATTCATAGACTTAGAACGCAATGTTCCATCCCAGCCGTAAAGTTCGTCATTTGGTTGGAAATTTTTAGCTTCAAACAATAATTCTCCCCAACGATCATAAACTGTGAATAATCTGATCTGTTCTACGCCCTTACCTCCGTATACCAGAAATGTATCATTATCACCATCTCCATTAGGAGAAAAGATATTCGGCACAAAGATATTACGTTTTTTGTCAATCATGACTTTTATTTCATCGCTCGCTGTACAGCCATTTTCATTTGTCACTATTACAGTGTAAGTCATAGGCTCAAAGGTTTGTACAACGGTGTATGGACAATCCGTATCGCAAGTTAATCCGGTTGATGGTGTCCAGGTGTAAGTTAGTGAATCTGTTGTATTTGTCTGTGCAAATAATATCGGTTCATCTGTCAATTCTATAGTAATATCAGCCCCTAAATCTACCAGTAATTCAAAAGGTTCTGTAATGCTGGTTGGAAATGTACTTTCACAGCCATTGGCATCCTGTACATAGATCGTGTAATTATCAGCGCCCAAACCTCCAAAGTAATTGCTCGGCACGAAGGTTTCTCCATCTATTGAGTAGGCGTATGGAGGTATACCGCCAGAAGCAGATTCTATAAGAATAGCTCCTCTTTCATCTCCATAACAAAGATTATCTTCTGTGCTAAATGTAGCCGTTATAGGAGTTGGTTCACTCAATGTAGCAGAAGTCGTAAATGTACAGCCATTGCCATCTGTTACTGTAACAGTATAATTGCCAGCATCCAGATCAAAGGCAGTTTGTCCGAAGACTCCATTGCTCCATTGGTAGGTATAACTAGGTACTCCACCATCCGGCACTACTGTAGCAGCCCCATCGCTACCGCCATTACAAAATGGATCCACTGGATCGATAATAGCAGTTAATGCTTCTGCGGGTTGGGTAACAGTTACGTTTATCGGAGGCAAATCACAACCATTCGCATCTACAATGACAACCTGCACTGTTCCGGCAGGGAGATCGGTTATTGTTGTTCCAACTTGTGGCGGTGTTGTATTCCAGGTAAAGGTGTAAGGTGCCGTTCCGCCTGAAGCATTGACTGTAGCTGAGCCATCAGTTCCTCCAAAACAGGAAACGGGCGCAGATGAAATTATAGGTATTAAAGGGGCAGGTGAGCCAATGGCAACTGTTTCAATAAGCGTACAATTATTAGCATCTGTAATCGTCAGAAAGTGTAAACCAGCCGATAAAGCACTAGCCGAATTTGTGGTTTCATTATTATCCCAAAGATAAGTATAGGGCGGTGTTCCTCCTGATGCCGTTGCGGTTGCAGCAGCATCAGTGCTTCCAAAACAAGTTACTCCTTGTCCAGTTAATACTGCTGACAATACAGGAGGAGACGTAATATCAGCCGAAGCACTTATTGTACATCCGTTAATATCGGTTACTGTAACGACATAAGTGCCTATGCCTAATCCTGACGGATTTTGAACGTTCAAACCATTACTCCATAAATAGCTATATGGCGGTGTTCCATCATTGACCGTCAAGGTAATATCACCATCTGAGCCACCATCACAATTGATTGTCTCCCCTATTGCTGTAGCTGTTAGAGCAGTAGCTTCGGTCAATGTAATTGATGCTGTAGCAATACATGCATTGGTATCCGTCACAGTGACCGTGTAGGTACCTCCTCCGATACCAGAATTGACTGCTACATTTATTCCATTACTCCATTCATAGGAATAAGCAGGGGTACCTCCTGTTGGCACGACTTCCACTGAGCCATCCATGCTTCCTGCGCAACTAGGGTCTGTTCCACTCACTGACAATATTAAAGGTGCTGAAGGCTCTGTGACTGTAACATTGGCAATCACTTCGCAATTATTGGCATCTCCTATTATAACAGTATAAACTCCTGCCGACAATCCGCTTGCTGTTGATGTTGTTTGTACAGGCGTTGTGTTCCAGGAGTAAGTATATGGAGCTATACCTCCCATGCCTTCCGCAGTAGCTGAACCATCTGTCCCGCCAAAGCAAGAGACCGATACTGAGTTTATATTTGTTGGTACCAATAGGTCAGGTTCAGCTATAGTGACCGAAGCCGTGCTTTCGCAATCATCTACATCTGTCACCGTAATCGTATAAGTTCCAGGTGCTAAACCAGCCTGATCTTCCATAGCAGGCAAACCATTATCCCAGGTATAAGTCAGGGGAGCCGTTCCTCCTGTTATAACAACATTAATGGCTCCATCATCCAATCCATTACAAGATATATCTGTACCTATAGCCGAATCAATAGACAGATCACATTCTGAATCACAGATCACCAATGCTTCCCAGCCTTGTCCGCCAGAAAAATAGCCAGAGAAAAACTGAAAAGTCAGGCAGCCTGTAGCTCCCGTAGCCGTTACCGTACCCGGCGAATCAAACCCTGTATAATTTCCAATAAAAGGAGAGAAAGTATTATTTCCATCATAAATGGTCATAAAATCTGAATAGTAATATGCTCCACTCAAATCAAAAGCCGAAAAATCTACTATGACCGGGTCTCCTGGTGTTTGAGGGCATATGGTTACGGTATAATTTAAGCCACCAGGATAGCCTGAATCCGGCCCACCCACATCATAAAACATATCTCCACAAAGTGGCGGGGCCGGTGGTACGAGTGCAGACTGAGTATTGCCATCTATCACTGAGCAAGAGCCAGGACAAACCACGCCTTCACAGTTTACTCCAATATAAGTAACCAGCGCTCCTTCAGGGTCGCCATCAACTACTACAGAATAGTCAAAACAGGTATTTATGTTTTGTACGACAAATACATCACCTGCTGCACCATTGCCCGGATAACTATAATTCAACACGCCTCCGGTTATACTTCCTGTAGCTACTAGTGCGCCATTTACCAAAGTAGGTGGGTCAAAACTTAAGATATTCAGTCCATCAAATTCCGTGGTCCAGCCAGATTCTGAGCCTCCACTTCCTACACAGACCTGTATATCTACTTCAAAGGTGCCATCTCCCAAATCAGTTGTTCCTGGATAGGTGATCACTGGGGACGTATCACATGCATTGACTTTCTGTATAGGAGCAAAGAGCAAAATAAATGGAAGTAATAAACATAGTATTTTATATTGTTTCATAATGAGTATATATTATTTCACTAAAGTAACATCTCCTTTATATGGTATCGTTACACCGTCTACAAACGTTGCTTCGACATAGTAAACAAAGACGTTTGGGTTGACTGGTTTTCCTCTAAAGTTCCCGTCCCAGCCAAAGCTGGCATCATTGGGCTGAAAATCTTTGGTTTCAAACAGTAATTCACCCCATCTGTCATAGACACTAAATACATCTATTTGCCTTACTCCTTTACCGGAATAAATCATAAAAACATCATTTACTCCATCAAAATTAGGAGAAAATACATTAGGAATAAAGATATTGCGACTTTTATCGACCAATATCTGTATTTCATCAATGGCTGAACAAGCATTTGTGTCCGTTACCATTACTTCATAAGTCATATTTTCAAACGTTTGTACAATTGGATTCGGGCAATCTGTGCAACTGAGTCCTTCAACTGGCGTCCAGCTATAAGTCAATGACGTGTTAGTATTGGTAGTAGCAAACAATTCTATGCTATCACTCAGTTCTAAGGTAATATCAACGCCAAGGCCTACTATCAGTTCAAAGGGTTGATTGATGCTTGCCGTAAATTCGTTTTCACAGCCATTGGCATCCTGAACATATATGGTATAATTACCTGCCGATAAGCCTCCAAAGAAATCACTGGGTACGAAGGTTTCTCCATCTAATGAAAAAGTGTATGGTGCGGTTCCTCCTACAGGCGTATTGACCAATATAGAACCATCTTCATCATCATAACAAAGTACGTCCTGAGTTGTCAATGTGGCTAGGATTGGAGCAGGCTCAGTAAGACTCGCATTTTCTACGTAAGTACAACCATTCGCGTCAGTGATCGTTACTGAATAATTTCCTGCCTGTAAATCCAGTGCAGTCTGATTTCCTGTTCCATTATTCCATTGATAAGTGTAGCTGGGCACGCCGCCTGTTGGTGCAATGGCAATTTGTCCGTCTTCAGCTCCATTACAGGAAGGTTCTATTAATTCGATGCTTGCAGCAATAGCTTCTTCTGGCTGTGTTACCGTGATATTAATGGGTGGCAATGAGCAGTCGTTGGCATCTGTAATGACTACCTGTACTACTCCTGCTGCTAAATTTATCGCAGTTGCTCCGACTTGTGGTGGATTTGTATTCCAACTATATGTGTATGGCGCTGTACCTCCTGTTGCTCCTGCTGTTGCGGTTCCATCAGTTCCTCCAAAGCAGGAAACAGGCATAGATGAGACATTGGGTATCAATGGATCAGGTTGATCTACTTCAAGTGTATTAATCAATTGACAGCCGTTGGCATCGGTGATCGTTACGGTATGCTGACCAGCATTTAAGAAAATAGCAGGATTATTGATTTCTCCATTATCCCATAAATAAGTGTAAGGTGCTGTGCCGCCAGTCGGAACTACTGTCGCCTGCCCGTCGCTAGAACCAAAGCACTCCGTATCCTGACTATTTACAGTAGCCGTCAAAGCTGTCGGTGCTGTAATTTCTGCCGATGCTGTTGCTGTACACATATTGGTGTCTGTTACTGTTACTGTGTAAGTTCCCACACCTAAGCCCGACAGATTTTGCTGAGTCGTTCCATTATTCCACTGATAAGTATATGGTGCTGTGCCATTATTTACCGTAAGGGTGATATTACCGTCTGAGCTATCATTGCACGAAAGTGCCTCCCCTACTGCTATTGCTGTTATAGCTACTGGCTGATTGAGTTCTATTTGTGCCGTTGTTGTACACATATTATCATCGCTTACCGTAACGGTATACATTCCAGTGCCGAGATTTGTGACACTTGAGGTATTATCACCAGTGCTCCAATTATAAGTGTAAGGAACTGTTCCTCCAGAAGGGGTTATTGCAACTGTTCCATCATTTCCGCAAGTAGGGTCTGTGCTTGTAGTCATTGTAGTAAGTTCAGTAGGTTCTGTTACGGTCACATTTATAAATAATGGGCAGTTATTCGCATCCGTAATGCTGGCTGTATAAATTCCGGCATTTAGTCCTGTAGCTGTTGCGCCCGTCTGGACTGGTAAAGTATTCCAGGTGTAAGTGTAGGGTGGCGTTCCGCCTGATGCACTGGTAGAGATAGTACCATCATTTCCATCAAAGCAGGAAACGGGTGTATTTGTAGTTGATCCGGGTAGCAGTGCTGTGGGTTCAGTAATGACCACCTGTGCAGTATCCTGACAGCCATTAATATCTGTAATACTAACAGTGTATGTTCCTGCACAAAGCCCGGTGGCTGTTACTGCATTTTGTCCGTTATTCCATAGGTAAGTGAACGGCATAGTGCCTCCTATGGGATTTGCAGTTATACTTGCAGTACATTCTCCATTACAAAGTATTGTTGAGTTTATAATTGCATTAGCGCTAAGCCCGCCTGCCTGTGTGACTTCTGTAGAAGCTGTCGCTACACACATATTTGCATCTGTAACTGTAACGCTATAGATTCCTGCTCCGACATTACTAATTCCTGGTGCATTTTCTCCATTGTTCCAGTTGAAGTTATATGGTTGTGTACCATCTTCTATAAAATTGATAGCAAGATTTGCAGTATTTCCTGTACAGAGTGTCGAGTCGGTCGGAATACTAATTTCCATTGCACAACATTCTTCCACCGTTACCTGAATGGTATCCACAGTAACGCATCCTAAAGGAGAGGTAGCGACTACGGTATAAGTCGTGGTCGTATCCGGTGAAGCATTGACCTCCTGACAATCAAAGCAATCTAAGCCATCAGGCGGCACCCAACTATAAGTATCGAAGAAAGTACCAATGCTTAAAGTAACTGTGTCTCCGGCACAGATCGTTGTATCTGCCAGATCAATTTCAGAAATGGGATCAATGAAAACATTAACGGTATCCGACTGGAAATTACCACAGCCATCAGAGACTTCTACCCAGTAAGTTCCTGGTGTAAAATCGGTCGTATAGGTAGAATCTGTTGTTCCATTAAACCATTCGTAAGTGGCGTATCCACTGCCTGCATTGAAGGTAAAAGTTCCGTTTTCACATATTGTGATATCCGGCCCGAGATCGAGGGGCGGGAAAGCAGGGAGACAGACATCATCACATTCGCAGTCGGGGTCGAAGCAATCGGGCAAGCCGTCTCCGTCGTCGTCGATGGTATTGTCGCAGATTTCTTCACAGAAATTTTCACAAATAGTTTCTTCTGTAAGCGTTGTTTCTGTAGTTACTATATTTAAGGTATTCAAAGTATGATTTAATTGAAAATCAGTCAGATCGACCGTTCCTTCATATGGGTTTGTAATGTCTGTTTCGGATATTGTCAGGTCTGATATTTCCATGCAGGTTTCCTGTATTTCTCCATTGATATCAAGGCTGGCAAAAAGTATGCTTTGTCCACTATTGGCTATAGTTCCCAACAGGTATATCAATCCATTTTTCACTCTTATGTCAAAAGCATCATCATCTCCAGGTGTGTTATATGATCTTGCCCATTGAACCTGTCCCTGCTGATCTGTTTTCATTAGAAAAGCAGCTCGATCTGTTCCGTTATCGTACTGTCCTGTAATGAGCAAGCCACTGGCAATACTAAATATCTCACGTTCATATTCTACACCAGTAGATAATTCATAGTCTTTTGCCCATTGGATGTCTCCATCAATATCTGTTTTAAACAATTGCATGGATATATTTCCAGTACTGGTTCCATTCATATCACCATGAGAGACAACAAATATTTCATCATTTTCTACTAATATTTTAGAAGAGTATAATCTTGCCGTTCCGGCCGGATCGACCAAATAAATTTTAGACCATAATTCGTTTCCTGATACATCTAATTTTGTAATAGCTGGGCGCATTTTATCGGCGGTACTCCCCATTGTATAACGTCCGGTGGCATATAGGTCTCCATTATACAAAACTGTATGCTGGAAAAATTCACATGTCCCTGTACTGTAGTTATATTCGTTTAGTAAAGTTCCGTTATTCCGTTGAATCTCCAACATCAGATTGTCACATCCCCACCCGGGTGCGGTGTTCGTTCCTGTAAAACCAGTGATTATATAATTTCCTCCTGCTGTGGATTCCATAATATCTAAAAATCGGGAAGCCGTTGGTGAGGGCATATGATTTGCCCAGAGCATATTGTCCGTAAGGTAATCGTATTTAAAACTGATACAGGTTACCTGATTACCCGTAGTAGTGACATATCCTACACCCAGCAAATTATTTTCGCTATCCAGTATCATATTGTGAATACGCTCAGTAGCAGCAGAAGTCATTTTAAATGTTCTTGACCAGACCAAACTACCAGCATCATCCACCCTTACCAAAAGTAAACTATCTGCACGACGCCCTCCAATAATGAATCCACCTAAAGGCAACTCTACCATAGCATAGCCTTGTTCTGTGGTTGTATTAGTACCAAGTGCTTCCAGAAAAGTATCTTCACAATCTGTACATTCACAGTCGATATCATCACAATCTACCAGCCCATCTCCGTCGTCGTCGATACCATTATCACAGATTTCAGGGCAAGGTGTTTCGCAGATCACATCTTCAAGATTCAATACTGTGTTAGTTGAGTTTACTGGGTTATTGCTTAACGCAATATTGAGATTAAATTCATTCAGGTCTCTGAGATCATCGAATGGATTAGGAATGTCTAACTCAGATAGAGTAAGGTCATTACCAATGGGGCAATCCAGGGATACTTCACCATCAAGGTTTAATTTTAATAATAAAACATCCTGCCCTGTTCCTGCTGCTCCAACAGCCGAACCGGCGATATATATAAAGCCATCCTGTACGATCATATCATGAAAATGATCGTCTCCATTATTTAGTGGATATTCTTTTGACCATTGCAGATTACCTTGTTTATTTGTTTTGACTAGGAAGCCGTTTTTACCGTCGGTCGCAGATTCATAAGTCCCCAATATCAAGAAACCATCCGGCAGACTGCGTAATTCTGTCGGGCGTTCATCATTACCCGGTGTCGGCGTGTCATATTCTTTTGCCCAGACAATGTTACCATTAATATCCGTTTTGTAAAACTGGAAGGTAATATCATTGGCACTTGTTCCGTTCATATCACCATGAGAGACAACAAATATTTCATCATTTTCAATGAGCAGATCAGTGCTGTATAGGCGGGCATTGGTATTGGTGTTGACTAGGTACATACGTGACCAAATCTCATTCCCTGCGAAATCTAATTCAGAAACAGAGCCTCTCATTTGTGCCAGACCACCTCCGGCATTATTATAGCGTCCGGTAACGTAGAGTTGTCCATTGTAAATAGTGGCTGCCTGAAAAGTTTCGCAGCTGCCGAAATTATAATTATACTCTGCCAGTTTAGCTCCGGTATTTCGATCTAATTCCATCAATAAGCCATCACAACCTAGTCCGGGCGCACCATTATTGGCAGATTGTCCGGTAAGGAAATAATTATCTGAGCCGCCTTTTTCCAGTATTTCCCAATAGCCTGATATAGTGGGATTAGACATGGTATTGGACCAGATGATATTATCAGATAAATGATCGTATTTAAAGGCGTAGCTGACTCTGGGATTGGTATTCGTGGTCCAGCCAACACCAAGGACAAAGCCATCTGAATCAATAATCATATTGCGTAATAATTCATCGCCATTGACAAAATCAAA
>JAHDFX010000198.1:0-2107 GCA_020627965.1 Saprospiraceae bacterium
CAAGGTACTATTAGGCGCACCATCAGCATCAGCAATATAAGCCCAATGACGGTATATAAAGAATGTTTATTTGTAGACTTGGTCAACTCTTAAATGACTTATAAAGTTATACAACAAGAACTTTAATATTAGATGATTGACTGTGGCGATGGCTCGCACAAAAAGTGTTTGACGGAGGAGTTTTTTTGTGCAAGATTTTTTTGGTTCGTTTTTTTATCGAATGAAAAAAATGAACATAACCCCAGTCAAAAGCTACAGATTACCAGAGTTACGATATTTAGAGGTGTTCAACTAATGTATAGGGTGTAGTCGCAAGGCGAATATTGCTTAAATAACAAGGGTGTTTAATACCCACAACCTACCCTTTGAAAAGAGGAATTCGCCTTGCGACTCGCACATTACATGTACCCTACATTAGTCGAGTACTGCTCGATATTTTGATTTCACTTGGGTTTGACAGTTATTTGATACAAATTCCTGATAATCTGCATTTTGTCGTTTTTCGGCGGTGCGAAAATATATTTTATTTATATTTCCAAATACACTGATTATCAATCTATTGCAAAAAACATTTCAGCAGCCTTGACATTGTTAAAAAAATGCACATGATTGATTTTCAGTCAATTAATTGATTTAACTATCAAACTCAAGAAAAAAACTCTATAACAATACTTTAAAATCTTCAGGCTATGCGTGGCGATGGCCTGCACAAAAAGTGTCTGACGGAGGAGTTTTTTTGTGCGAGATTTTTTTGGTTCGTTTTTTTATCGAATGAAAAAAATGAACATAGCCCCAGTCAAAAGCTCCAATTTCAACAATGAACAACTAATTTATTACAGCTTTTATGCTTTTATCAAAAATGCTTTGGCATTTCTATTTTATTAAGATGTGGATATTTATCAGGAATAATTTTTACGTAACCTTTTTCCTTGAGTAGTTGAATAGCAGGATGAAACCTTTCTTCTGAAAGACCAGCCATCCCACTAAGGTCATCAAACGTAGTCCTAATCATATCTTCATCAGACAAAGCCCAAGAATTCTTATAAAGCCAATTAAGTAAATTGATTGAATCTTGAAACAATATTTCTATTGAATCTTGACTTGAAGAGTTATCTGTTCCAGAACTTATTTTAATATAAACTATCTCTTCATCTTTATATATCTCTATATGTTCTTGTTTACGAAGCTCTTTAGTAGCTTTGTCAAACTTTTTATTAGAAAGTTCCAGTAGTTCTTTCAAACGATTTAACTCCATTTTTCCATCAGCATCCTGATGAGATTCAAGCATTTCAAAGACTATTTTTGCATCACCTTCTAATTGTACAGTAAGTTCTTTTTTCTGCTCCGGCTTCATCTGCGGGAAAAACAACACATCCTGAATGGAATTAGAATTAGTCATAATCATAGCCAACCTGTCCATACCTATACCGATACCTACAGTTGGCGGCATACCGTATTCCAGCGCCCGTAAGAAATCTTCATCCAGTGTCATGGCTTCCTCATCCCCTCTTTTGCCCAGCTCCAACTGCGCTTCAAAACGCTGACGCTGGTCAATAGGATCATTCAACTCTGAGAACGCATTGCAAAATTCTTTACCATTGCAAATGCCTTCAAAACGCTCTACCAAGCCAGGCTTGTCCCGATGTTTTTTGGCTAATGGAGACATTTCCACCGGATAATCTGTAATGAAAGTTGGCTGTATCAGGTGTGGTTCACATTTTTCACCAAATAATTCATCAATTAGCTTTCCTCTACCCATTGATGGATCAGTAGGAACATTCAGTTTTTTACAAGTTTCGCGCAATTGAGCTTCATCCATTTCAGAAATATCAATATCTGTAAAATGCTCAATCGCTTCGTACATCGTGAAACGCTTCCAAGGACGCTTGAAGTCAATAACATGCTCGCCAACCTGCACCTTGGTCGTGCCATTAGTATCTAAAGCTACTTTCTCAACCATTTCCTCTGTCAAATCCATCATCCAGTTATAATCTTTATAAGAAACATATAGCTCGATCTGGGTAAACTCAGGATTATGAAAACGGCTCATACCCTCATTTCTAAAGTCTTTTGCAAACTCATATACGCCTTCAAAACCACCTACGAT
>JAHDFX010000198.1:2207-11687 GCA_020627965.1 Saprospiraceae bacterium
TCCCTTCTGACGATTTCCTGTTCGCTTAATTGCATTGTATAGATGTATTTTAGTGGTGTAGTGAGTGGTTGAGTGGTGAGCAGTTGATTAGTGAGTGGTTATTTTGCCTTGCAAAATATTTATTCCTACTCACTACCTAACTATTTCCTACTTAACTACTCAACAAACTCCTTGTCCAAACAAAAGAATTGCAAAAATAGTTCTTTCAACGTCAGTTACCAAACAAGAAGCGCCATCCCTTTCGGAATGGCGCTTCTTAATTACAATGCTTTACATTGTTTTTTGCTTTTATACGCCAATTACACAGGCTCGTATAAAATTTATTTAATGTTATTAATTTCCAGCAGGTAAAACACCACACTCTTCTATTTCTGCTGAAAAAGCTGCTTGTTGTTCTACAGAGAAGCCAGGTAGTAAAGAAATAATTTCTCCGGCTTTAAATTCAACCATTGTTCCCGGAAGTACAGTTCCATCTGATTCAACCGAAACATCAGCCTGATGCGTTATTGGTAAAATATTACCAGGAAGTACCAGTGTTGGTGTACAGCAACCATTTAATACAGTAGCTGTTAAAGTAGCTGAACAACCATTTACATCTGTGACCATCAAGGTATAAACACCAGGGGCAAGTCCTCCAATGTCTTCTGAATCATCATTGTCGCCAAGTCCATCATTATCCCAATCGTAAATATACGGAGGCGTTCCTCCTGATAAGGTTACATCGATAAAACCATCAGGCACTGGCGCACAAGTAGTATTTCCTACACTATTTAAAGTTAATACTGGAGATTCAGAGCTTTCTAAAACAACAGTAGTCATAGCAAAACAGCCACTAGCCGGATCAAAAACTTCAACAGTATAAGTGCCGGATGGAAGTCCTGTAAATACTCCATTATTTTGAGTGACACCATTTAGGCTATACATATAAACAACACCTGGATTGGCTACTTCTGTTACAATAATTTCCCCATTGCTATCTCCACAAGTTGGATTAATCGTACTTGTCTGAAGCTGCGGGCCACTTACGACCTCAAAACAGGTAATATCCTCCAAAAAGCCAATATCATCATAACAACCTACATCAGGTGTTCCAATATCATAAACAAGTGTACCTATAAGACTGGTAAAATCAAATGGTTGTATAGGAATAGTGTATGGCGCTGCATTCATAGGCGAAGGAGGATCAAAAATATCAAAATTGAATGAATACGTTTGGTAAAGTCCTGTATTGATAGAAGGGAAGAGACCTACATCATTGGCATAAATAATAATCCCAGTATTTAGTTCTACCATAAGATACCATTGCAGATAGTCTGGATCTGTGTTAAACCCAACAGAAGTAGCATCTATAACATCGCCCTGACAGATTGGTATACAACCAACTCCAACACCTGGTGAATTGACCGGAGTACCGTTATCAGCCTCACAACCACTACAATCTTCCATTAAACTAATAAATGTATTGGCAACACAGCCATTAGCATCTACTACTGCGACACTATAACTACCAGCAGGAATATCGCTAATGTCTTCTGTCATTGCTCCAGTATTCCATGCATAGGTGTAAGGAGGTGCGCCTCCAAATACAGTAATATCTATTGAACCACCTACTCCATTACAAGGTGCAAAAGTGAGAACATCTACATTAATAGGTGTAAATTCTGTAAGTGTAACAGTGAGATCAGCTGTACAGCCATTCATGTCTGTAACAACAAGCGAATAGGTACCGGCTGCTAAATCTGTCAGATCTTCCATATCGTCATTATCACCTGTACCATCATTATCCCAGTCGAATGTATAAGGCAGTGTTCCGCCTGTAACTGTAACTTCAATAGAACCATCCGCTGCACCGGCACAGGAAAGATCATTTGCTGCATCTAAAGATATTGTTGGAAAACCCGTATCACTTAGCGTAGCTGTTGTCATAGCAAAACATAATCCATTAGGATCAGTTACCTCAATGGTATAAGTACCTGCCGGCAATCCGGTAAATGTACCACTGGTTTGAGTCATACCATTAAGTGTATATAAATAAGCAACTCCAGGATTAGCAATTTCTGCTACAATAATTTCACCATTGGCTTCCCCACATGAAGGGTCTATAGTTACTGCCTCTAGTTGAGGTATTGGGAAAACATCAAAACAAACAACCTCCTGCAAAAGATCCTCATTATAACAACCAGGAACTTCTTGTCCAATATCAGTAACCATAGTGCCGATAGCCATCATGAAATCTCCAGGATTTAAAGGACCTGCGAAAGGAGGAAATGGTGGATCTACTGCCTGCACATTCATGGCATAAATATAATACTGTCCTGCCCCGAATAACGGTGAAAATACACCAAAGTCATTAGCATCAATGATCATTCCGGAAGGATCAGTCAGAAAATACCACTGGAAATAGTTAGGATCAGTATTAAAACCAGTAAATGTTCCATCTAGTATATCACTTTCACAGATTGGCATACAGCCACCTATAGTAGGATTGATTGGCGAACCGTTGTCTGCCTGACAATTAGTACAACCTTCCATTAGTTCTATAAAAGTATTCGCAACACAACCATTGGCATCTACTACAGCAACACTGTAATTACCAGGAGAAAGTCCGCTAATATCTTCCGTCATTGCTCCAGTATTCCATGCGTAGCTATAAGGCATAACGCCACCGCTTACAGTAATATCTATTGCTCCTCCGATTCCATTACAGGCTGCCGTAGGAGAAACACTGACGTCAATTGGTGTAGGTTCTACAATTGCAACAGTACCAGTAGCTGTACAATCATTGGCATCTATAACAACTACTGAATAAGTGCCAGCCGGCAGCCCCATCAGGTCTTCCGGGTCGTCTGTATCACCTGTACCATCATTGTCCCAATCAAATAAGTAAGGAGGGGTGCCACCTACAATTGATAGGTCAACAGCTCCGTCGGCTGCACCTGCACAGGACACGTCAGATAAAACATTCAATGCTAGTGACATGAAACCATTATCAACTAAAGTCACGGTTTCAAGCGCAAAACATAATCCATTTCCATCGGAAGCTTCGATAGTGTAAGTACCTGCCGCTAATCCTGTAAATACACCCGTAGTTTGTGTCATCCCATTAAGTGTGTACTGATAGACAATGCCAGGATTGCTATTTACAGTTGCGGTTATTTGACCATTATTCTGCCCACAGGAGGGGTCAACAGTAGTTATTTCGAGTTGTGGTGCTGGAAGTACATCGTAGCAAACAAATTCTTGCAGGAAATCAGCATTATAACAACCCTGATTTACCGTTCCGATATCGAATACAGAAGTACCAACGGCCATGGTGTAATCGCCCTGATTTACAGGCCCGTTAAAGGGCGGCACAGGAGGATCAAAACTTGCCAGATTCATGATGTAAATAAAATATTGTCCTGCCCCAAGTAAAGGGGGGAACTGTCCAAATTCATTAGCATCAATAATAAGCCCGGAAGGATCAGTCAAAAAATACCACTGAAAATAATCAGGGTCTTGATTAAAGAAAACAGCTGAACCGTCCATGATGTCATTCTCACATACTGTGAGACAGCCTATACCAGCATTGGGTACAAAGCCGTTGTCAGCACTACATGGCTGAGCAGATAATTGAACACTAAAAAATAAAAACCAACAAATAGTTAAGTATTTAAAGAGTTTCATGAAGTGTGTGTGTTTTTTAATGTATGTCTTATACATACATTTACGTGAAAAAATGGTCTTCAGATGATATACCACAGCAAGTACAAAGGCTGATGGTCAAACAAAGACAAATAGCAGTACCCCTCTAAACAGCAATAAAGTATTGCCAGCAAAGAGTGGACATTATTTTAGATACCTAGAAACTTGGATGGGGAAAATATCAGTGTTGGGCTGATATTGTGTTGGATTTAATGGCAGTTAAGTGTTTTCAAGTTTGTTTTTGAAGATTCCCTTTTCACGCCTGCAATTTATGGGAAAAGCTACTCATTGTCAAGTTTATTGGAATTTGTAAGTGTTAAAAAGCCGCCGCTTCACTTAGAAACGACGGCCAGACTGCCTATATGAAAAGAAAGTAATTATCAAGATTTGGTCTTTAGTGTCAAAGATTGTTGTAAATCTGATCGCCTGAAAGATACAAGTGCCCAAATAAAAAGGGGAACAATAGTCATGTGTCCGACTGTATTGTTAAAGATTTGCCCAAACAATGAATCACTGACCAATACACCTGTTTTTATTTCATTTACTCCATAGATAGTATACAATTTTAGAATAATAATGATGTAAATCCACATACCCATCATTCCTAGTCCTAAAGTACGCCACCATTTTTTTCCTAAATAAGGCATTGCCAACAATAAGGATAGTAAAAGAAGAAAGCAATATAACATAGGTTTTTTGAAATGATATATCGGCATGTTCGCTGTCCCCGATTCTCCATCAATATTACGTTTCATATGAACCAACATAGCCTGTTCATTTCCTGGAGCTTTACTTTTCCAACTTGTATTTCTGAGTACTATATTGCCAGTTTTACATATTACTTTAGCAAAAGATTCTTCCAGTTTCAATGTTGGAGCAAGAGCAAGTACCAGTACAAAATAAATAGCCAAACATTTGACAATGAAAATGAATATGGTTTTGTAAGACAACATAGGTGTGTGCTTTTAAATTTGTCATTTGATTTTATCAAAGATTATACCCTCAGCTTTTTTCTTTCAATTCTGGAATCCCAGCGAATCCAAAGTCCACAGAGTGCCAGGGCTGCCAAAATGAATAGCACCTGCCAAACCTGTATATGCATAACATCAAAGGCTCCGGGGGTATGAACTCCGGTCATATATAGTGTAATGATTCGTATCACATTCAATACAGCCAGTGCCAGTAAACCGATCAGTATGCCCGGCAGTTTGCGTTTAAAGACGGTCGGAAAACAAAGGATGACAGCTATCAGTAAAGCCATTGGTTCTATAGCGTCACAGCCCCGTTTGATGTTCATAGCAAATTCACCGTTAATACTAGCATCATGAACCGCTGTAGAGTAGCCCATAAGATTGAGCAAAGCACTGCCTGCTAAGGCGTTCCAATGGGTGACCAATGCTTCTAGTTTAGTGGTATACCAAGAAATATAGAAAGCATAGAATAGTATTATCAGTATAACAAAACCTCCAAAGAAGCGTACTAAAGGATCATTCAGCCAGCCAGCTAGGTACTGTTTCCATGAGTATTTATAGGATGTTTGCTTTTTTGCTTTATGTGATTTTTTCATGATTGATTTGTGTTATGGTGTTGGTTTCGGCTACGCTCAACCAACTGTAGTTTCATAGCTGACTGAGCGTAGTTAGAATCTGTGTTGATTTCGACTATGCTCAACCAACTGTAGTTCATCGCTGACTGAGCGTAGTTAGAATCTGTGTTGATTTCGACTATGCTTAACCAACTGTAGTTCATCGCTGACTGAGCCTAGTTAGAATCTGTGTTGATTTCGGCTACACTCAACCAACTGTAGTTTTTAGCTGGCTGAGCGTAGCCGAAGTCAGCGACTAGACTAGTATCGATACATTTTTAACAGGTGAACGATATAGGCGATTATGCCTACGCTTAATAGGGTAAATGGTACGTCCATCGGTGTGATTTCTCCCCAGCCCAGCCAGATGGCTATGAAGGATACGAGTAATACAGGAAGCATTTTTGGTAAAGTGCTTAAGTAAGTCGGGGCATGGAATAATGGGAAAGTAGTATTTCCTGATGCTTCTCCTGCTTGCGCCAGCGTGTATTTTTGGCGAAGGATGTGTACTGTGCCGAGGCTTAGTAAGAGTAGGGTTAGGAGGATTAGGCTCCATTGGGAAAGGGTGGGGACTGGTGCTATTTCACAAGCATCCCCTATTCCATTAGAATTGCTATCCAGTTGCTGGGGGTTTGAAGCATTCGGACAGTTATCACAACTATCTCCTACTCCGTCATTATCCGAATCCATTTGGCTTGTATTCCATTCATTCGGACAATTATCGTCATCATCAAGGATAGTATCATTATCATCATCACTATCATCAATTGCACAAGCTAATCCACCACTTTGCACAAAGATGCAAACCTTCCCAGGTCCTTCCCAAGTACCACCAAGCATATTGCAATTAGCCTCTGTAACATTGCTTGAACAGAAGTAAGTCTGTTCTCCTACAGGACCTACACCAAAAATACAACATCCAGTGATTTCAGGGGCAGTTACACCACAATCACATACAGGATTATGTAATACTACAATTTCAGTAGGGTCTTGAACTGAGACCTCCATTCTAGGCCAACAAGTTGTGTTACAAGTATTATTTATACACTCTACTACCTCATTGATGATCCTGCTATTTCCTATATATACATCCCCTAATGCACTACATTCTGGTACGACAAATGTATTATATACTTCATTGATAGCGTTGCATTCTTGAGTTCCTAGCGAACAATTGGTTTCTGAAATTAGGTCTTCATACAAAGGAAAATCATCATCTCTACACTCGTTAAAGCATTCGTCTAACCAAAAATATGTATCGGCATCAATATTAGAATCACTTGACACTACTATAAAATATATTGTAAGTACATTGGTACAGACCGGATACAATGTCTCTACTTGACGAGCAGGGGATGTAGGCAAGGGTACACCTATTACTCCTACGGGACCATCAATTAAAGCATATGCTGCAGCTCCATCATCTTCAAGAGGAGCAAATGCATAAGTAAATCTAACTCTACAGACACTGCCACCGGGGTCAATACATTGAAATGTTTTTTTTAATCCAGAGCCTTTCCAACCATTAGGAAGTGAAAAACCTAAATCTGGGTTAAATCTTACTTTTTTTGAAGAAGACTGAAAACCAGGCGTACTAAGACTTACAGAACCATAACTTGACCAACCATTTAGATAATACGCATCTTCAAACCCCCCATTACTATTTTGAAGAGGAGTTTGAGAATAACCATCAATTGCTATAATCAAAATTAACAGATAAAAAAAAATTCTCATAATGGAGCGAATTTAAAAAGGTTTCAAAATTCATATCCCCAACAAGAACCAAGAATCCCAAAACCTTCCCAAAGAGGAAAATCGCCCATAAAACCCATTTTTAAAAACAAAAAAGAAAATATTGCCTTATTTATATTTCCATAAAAAACTGTTTACAAGTTTTAAATAAAATTATTTATCTTTAAACTATAAAACCATTTACTCCAACACAAGCCATGTGAAAACCTATGAAAACATCAAAATTCATTCAACTTTTAAGCACATTAGATAAAAGAACTGTCAATAAATTCGATAAATTTCTGCAAAGCGACTATCATGATACTGAGCCGAAAACAAGGGAATTGTGGAAATATATACTGCCTTTATATCCTGATTTTGAAATAGAAAAAGCGTTGAAAATCCGGGCAGCGAAAGTGATTTATGGAGATGAAAAGCAGACAAAAAGAATCACTGACCGGCTGGCTGAATTGTCGAAGGTCATGCAGGATTTTTTGATGTTGGAGCAATTGAAAAAAGACGATACGGCGCAGGCATTTTTGATGCTGGATGTATTGAAATCAAAAGGACTGACGAACTATACCGGACTGCAAATGAATCATATCGAACGGGTATTGAATCGGCAGAATCAGCGTAATATGACTTATTATTACCGGCAATTTCGACTGGCACATGAACGATATTACACCGATGATACTGCCAATAAAAAAGTAAAATCCAAAGTTTATCTGGAACAGACCCTGACTTCACTAGATGAGTTTTACTGTCTTGCCCAACTCCGTCATATCTGTGAGGCTTACAATCGTGAACGAGTCTATAATGAAGATTTCAATATTGATACGAAAAAATTAGCTACACTAAAAGAACAGGCAAAACAACTAGACACTCCATTGGCTGATATTTATTGTCTGACGATTGATCTGACAGTTATGGCTAATAACGATGTTTACGCTATGCTGAAAGACAAGGTATTGGAATATTATGATACCGGCAGCCTTAGAGAACAGGGCGTTCTTATGACTTTTTTATGCAATTATCAGATCAGAAGGAATCTGGCTGGCCATATGGATGCTTTGTCTGAATTGCTGGATCTGTATCGCTTTGGTTCAGATAATGACATTTTTACGGAAGGTCCTTATTGGTCTATTCAACATTTCATGAATGTTGTGTTTACTGCCTGCGAAGTCGGAGAGGTAGACTGGGCAGCTGATTTTGTTTATAAAAACCTTAATAAACTACCTGTAAAATCTACGCAAGGCATACCTTATCGCAAGAAGTTCAAATACCTGGCAAATAGCTGCATACATCTGGCAAAAGGTAATTATAGCCGGGCAGTCAGTCAGGCACAGTTGGTGAGACCTGCAACCGAAGCATTTATGAATCTTCAAAGTTGGACAGTAGAGATCAGGGCACACTATGAGCTGCGTCATAATACGGCTGAGATTTATGAAAAACTCAGTTCGTTTAGCTGTTTTTTGAAAACTAATAGGAAAGCAATAAGTGATAAAACTTATGCTCCGAATATGCGTTTTATCGAACTGCTCAAAAAAATGCTGCGGGCTGAAAATAAAGATACCTATACTAAAGAGGATTTGGTACATCAATTGGAATGGGAAGAGCGGGTTATTGTTTGCAAGCGATGGCTGATAGATAAGGTAAATGCTTTAAAGGTACGTTAGTAGACGTACTTGAGTACCTTAACTAACGTAGTTGATTAGGTCTTTTAGTAAGTCGACGGAGTATACTGACGTAGTAAAGTGCATCATCTAGCGTACTTGTATAGGTTATTTGGCGAGTGATTGAGCAAAGTAACGTATCAGGATACCTTGCCCGACGTGCCTTAGCACGTTGTTTAATGAGTCAATGGGCTAGTCGATGTAAAAAAGCACGTTACTTGACGCAATTGAGTATATTTAGAACCTACCTGAGTACGTCAAACAACATATCTAAGCACGTTAATCACCACAGATTGACACAGATATAGAAAATTCATGTTCATCTGCGTCAATCCGTGATAAAAATTAATTACTGAAGTTGTACTTCAAAACTCTGCTGACTGAATTCGCTTGTTGCGGTAAGTCGGTACATGCCAGGTTCTAATCCGATAGTAGGGATAGTTGCCTTACCCATTTCAGCATTCACAATTTTATTGTAAACACTAACTCCTGTCGGGCTGACAAGTTGGAGTTGTATATCATCAGTTCCGATCATTACTATACCAATATGGCTTCGTCCCTGAACGACGTCCACCACTCCCGTACTTGGGGGCGCTATACATACAGAGAAATTCACAAGAGAAGTTTCAGCTTTTATTTCAGTAGTCGGCATACTCATGGTCAATGCCATTAAAGTGATGATTAATGCTTTTTGAATCATTTTCATGATGGTGATTTTTTGAGGAATATCCGAAGGACCGGATGTTCCAGTTAATGAATAGGCATAGCAGTGGCTTTAGCCCTCATGCTATGCATGATACTTTG
>JAHDFX010000199.1 GCA_020627965.1 Saprospiraceae bacterium
TATTGATACTTCGGGCAATGTTTACAAAACGCTAAGTCCTGCTACGTACTCGCTAACTATTGATCTTGCAGATATTCCTGCTGGACTTTACTTTGTCAAAGTTTATCACTTGACAGAAGATGATTTATTTGTGCGGAAAATTTTAAAGGACTGATAAATTAAATGGTGGGCATAAATGTTCGAAAATAGATTAATGTTGTCATTAATACCTAATACCTGCTCTTTTTTGTTCTGTAGTTGACTTCTCGTCTAGTATCCATTCCACTAAACCCTCAACATCCACAATAGACCAACTATGCGGATGCCGCTGCCCATTAGCACGATAACCTTTATTCTGTGTCGGTATGTATTCAGCATGTTGGAAGCCGGAATCCTTGAGTTTTTCTGAAAGTTTTTTAATGTGATAAGCATTCATTTGTTCGTAGTCAGCCATTCGGTTTTCTTTCCACCAGATAGTATCCGGTTCGGTATATAGCCGAATTTTGGTGTTTTTTAAATGACTGACATTGGTAATGTTACTCGTTTTTGAAGTGAAAACTGACTGCTTTTCGTATGTTGAAATATCCTTGTTAGGGTTGCCAAAGTTTTTGCCTAATGTTGCTATCAACCTTTTACCTTCTTGTACAGATACTACTGAAAAATTTCGCTTTACATTTTTTTCGGCAGCCAGATATAACTCAGACAGGTCGATGGGCGAATCTACAATAAATACGCCTTTGGGAGCGACTTGGTAATTCTTGTTTTTAGTTAGGTAATCGCTAATCAGCAGGGCAACATTACCTCCACTGGAAAAGCCACCAAAATAGATGTTATCAGTAGGTAATTGATGGTCTTTAAAGGTTTGTTGTAATTGTTGGGTTAGTTGAGACTTTTCATTTTCTTCCAGCCACAATTTTCTGTTGTAATTGGAAAATATGACAGCGATATTTTTACTTTTTGCGATTTCAAGGATATTGAATTCTTGTTTAGTCTCTCTAGCTGTATGCGGATAACCTGGGAAAAGAACTAATACAGCTTTTGCTTTTGTATCTGGCTTATTTAATTCATAGAATTCATGCGAAATCTCTGTGTATACTGTGGGCTGGTGTTTTAAAGTATTCTTTTCTTTATTGACCTTGCATGAAGCAATAATTAATAATAGACCTGTTAATGTTGTTAAGAGTTTATTCATCTTTAGGTGCTTTAAATGTGTTTCAATTTTTCTACAATATATCTATTGTTCTGCACCAGATTCTAATTATATTGTATGCTTTAACCTGACTTTAACCATTTAATGATTTCAACTTTAGGATTGAGGTCAGTTTGGGTAACCTGCAAATTACATGATATGAAACCAATACTCAAAAATGCATTATACCTTCAGTGTATCCAAAGGTTTATGAATTCTCTTAAGTAATATAATAGTGGATTTCAATGACCACGCACCAAAAAAGAATTCTGCAGCATCTAGAGAAATAAAGAAAGACTATCGACTGCGAACGATCTCGTCTCTTGCAGCCCAAAGGGCGATCTCTTAAAACACAAATAAAATTAATCGAAATGAAAAATTTTACCTTGTTCACATTATTACTTTTCATTCCTTTATTATCATTCTCACAGAGAACATTAAATGGATTGGTGCAAGATGAAGAAAAAAACTCTATACCATTTGCGAGTGTAATACTAGTAGGTACTGAGATTGGTACAATGACCGATATTGATGGTAAATTTAATCTTGCCTACCCTTTAACTATTGAAGACGCTGTATTGGAAGTTGCTTACGTTGGTTATGACACACAAATCGTGAAAGTAGGAAAGCGTGATTACATTGAAATTACTTTAAAAGAAGGAGTAGCGTTGAACGATGAAGTTGTTACTACGGAATCTTCAAAGCGTACTGGTTTTGCCAGAAGGATGACTTCAGTTAAAGGGAGCAGTACCACAAAAGATAAAAAAACCAGAGCTAAGTCAGCAAGGCCGGAAAGTGAAAAAATGGATTATGGGGCTTATGGTATTACAGGGGAGATACCTGGAACATCTCCTCCTCCACCACCACCACCACCACCACCACCACCACCGCCACCTGCCCCCTCTGTTGCTAAAGAAGCTTTCGCTTATTCATTTGATGCTGTTGCAGAAGAATCTATTGAAATGGAATTTGCAGAGCCTTTATCTGATATGGTAATAATGAAAAATGAACTTACAGGCTCTGTTGTTCATGATGTAAAAAGCTTTGAAGCACCGCCACCACCTCCAAAGGTAAGAGCAAGTCTGTTGACTGCTGGAGAAGTCAATGATTTCAGCAAATGGGATTTATGGACTGACTTATCTCAGGAAGACTTATTTGAATATGCAGAACATTGGGAAATGTTGCCGGAAAATCGTTATGCAGTACAGGTAACCACTCAAGACGGCACACCGGCAGTTCATAAAAAAGTAGAATTGCAGAGCGGTTCAGGAACTGTACTTTGGACAGCCAGGACTGATAATACAGGAAAAGCTGAATTGTGGCACAAACTTATTGATAAAAATCAGTCAGCGGCTAAACGAATAGTTGTTCATTATGATGGCAAAAAAGTTCCATTAGATAATATTACCAAATTTCAAGAAGGTGTAAATACTGTAGAGTTACCTGAAGACTGTGATGAAGTAAAAGCTAAAATAGATATTGCTTTTGTTGTAGATGCTACTGGCTCTATGAGTGACGAAATCAATTATCTGAAAGCTGAACTGAGTGATATTATTCAGAAAGCAAAAGATAATTTACCAGATGCCGAACTAAGACTGGGCAGTGTTTTTTATCGTGACGTAGCTGACGCATATCTTACACGCAAAAGCGATTTTTCTTCCAATATTTCTAAGACCGTTGAGTTTATCAAAAAACAAAATGCGGATGCAGGCGGAGATTACCCAGAAGCTGTAGAAGATGCATTGGAAGTAGCATTGGAAGACCTGACTTGGGCTGATGACAGCAATAGCAAAATGATCTTTTTGATATTGGATGCTCCTCCACATAGTACACAACAAAGTAAAGACCGCATGAAAAGAGTCACTAAGATGGCGGCTGAAAAGGGAGTTAAAATAATTCCTTTGACTTGCTCAGGTATCAAGAAAAGTACAGAATTTTTAATGCGTACCCTGGCTTTGGCAACCAATGGAACTTATACATTCCTTACCGATCATAGTGGTGTAGGTAATCCTCATATAGAACCCACAACAGATGATTATGATGTAGAATTATTGAATGACCTGTTTGTGCGCCTGATTACACAATACAGTGAAATCAAGGATTGCGACGAGGATTTTGCACAAGACATTCAGGATATTATTGATAATCCAAACAATGGACAAAATAACATAGACATTGTGTGGGAATATTTCCCTAATCCAACCAAAGGACAATTCACGATCAAAGCCGACGAAGTGATAGAAGAAGTCTTAATTGCTGATATGAATGGTAAATTACTGATCCGCAAGCAGAATAAAGCGGAAAATATACAAATGAATATCGGAGATTTTCCGGCTGGCATCTACCTGATACGTTGTCGTTTTGGAAAAGATGAATGGGTTGGAGGTAGAATCGTATTAATCGCTGATAGAGTATAAAGAACATCGAACTCCAAATAGCTAAGAGTCTTCATGTCAATTTTGGAAATTTAAAACGCCACCTGACTATTAATGTCGGGTGGCGTTTGTTTATGTATTTCTCGCTGAACTGTTGTTTATATATCTTCTCTTGCTTCTACATTATAGCAAGTAGGAGTTATTTCGTTGATTTCTGGTTGTACTTGTACATTGCGATTGTTGTACCAGTTTCCGTTACAGCCTCTTGATGGGGCACAAGAATTCAAGCTCAGTCCGAGTGCGAATAAAGCACATGCTAATACGGTTAATTTTTTCATTTGATATTATTATTATTGGTTAATTATTATCCAAACTATGTTGTTTGTTGCTAATCCTAACTTCAAAAAGCTCACCAATATTTTGTGCCAGAAATAAAATGAAATTATTCTGACAATCCTACATAGGTTTTTGACGTCTTAATGACGTTCACATGTCTGGTGAAACTCTTTGAAGAGCAAAAAAACATCTGTTATTTGTATGATGTGCCAAAAAACATTCGGTTACGCTTGCTGTTTAAAGACCATGTTTATACCTTTCAAAATAATTAAACACAATTTCTATGAATCTTACATTTACCATTAAATCCACTTTTATTGTATTTTTTGCCCTAATATTGGGAACGACCACTTATTCTCAGGGAGTAGGTTGCTCATCTGGTGATGCCGGAGGTTACCCTTGCAATGATGTCAATATGTTTGCACATCTTACACTTGCAGACATGGGCTGTGGAGGAGGAAATGATATTTGGGGCTGGACAGATCCTATGAATGGCAAAGAGTATGTACTGTTTGGTTGTAGAGACAGAACTTCATTTATCGATATCTCTGATCCTGTAAACCCTGTTATATTGGGTGATTTACTGACACATACAAGCGCTACTACCTGGCGCGACATTAAAGTATTTGATGACCATGCTTTTATTGTTAGCGAAGCGGGTGGCCATGGTATGCAGGTGTTTGACCTAACCCGTCTGCGTGATGTCATTAATCCTCCCATAACGTTTACTGCCGATACTGTTCTGACGGCTTTGGGCAATGGACTAACTCTGGGCAATTCTCATAATATCGTTGTCAATGAAGGTTCTGGCTTTGCCTATACTGTAGGTAATGGAGGGCTTTGTTCCGGCGGACTTACTGCTATTGATATCAATGACCCACTTAACCCGACTTTTGCTGGTTGCTTTGAACAAGATGGTTATACGCATGATGCACAATGTGTTAATTATATTGGACCGGATACCGATTATGCCGGTACAGAAATCTGTTTTAATTCCAATACTGACGCCCTGACGATAGTTGATGTAACGGATAAAACAGACATGACGATGGTTTCTTCTACAGGGTATCCAGATAGTCGCTATACACATCAGGGATGGGCTACAGAGGATCATCAGTATTTTCTTGTCAATGATGAATTAGATGAGTCAAATAATGGACACAATACTCGCACTCACATCTTTGATATCCGTGATCTGGACGCTCCGAGCTATATGGGATTTTTTGAATCTACGGAATCCGCTATTGATCATAATTTGTATATTAAAGGAGATTATGCTTATATGTCGAATTATCGTGCAGGCTTACGTATTGTAGACATTTCAGATATAGCCAATGGAAACTTAAATGAAGTCGCTTTTTTCGATGTTTATCCTAATGACAATAATGCAAATTTTAGTGGCACATGGAGTAATTACCCCTACTTTGCCAGTGAAGTTATAGCGGTAAGCAGTATAGGTGATGGTTTATTTTTATTAAAATGGGAACCTACTTTATCGGTAGAATTAACTGATTTTACAGCCAAGCCAGAGGTGCAGGATATTGTACTAAATTGGTCAACCGCAACGGAAAAAAATCATGATAGTTTTGTCATTGAACGTAGAACAGATGATGATAATTTTATCCGTATTGGAGAAGTAGATGCTGTAGGTAATTCAAATTCGACTAATTCTTACATTTATAGAGACAATAATGTCATTCCTGGCATTAATTATTATTACAGACTAAGAGAAGTGGCAGCCGACGGAGGTGTAGAGTATAGTAAAACGGTTTCAGCTAAAGTAGAGCTGGATGATACATTTACGGGTATTTATCCAAACCCTACAGAACGTGAGACCCGTTTGATATTAAAAGGAAATGCTGGAGAAAATATCCAAATCACTATTACTGATGCTTCAGGTCGTGTGGTGAATAGTCAGACTGCGACTTTAACTGTTGGTACCAATATTCTGGATATTGACATGGCAGGGGTATCAAGAGGAATTTATTTTATTCAAATAGAAAGTGCTGTTCAGGATAGAGCTGCGCTTCGATTGATTAAAATGTAAATGGGCTCTTAAGAACTTTTTTAGTTGATAAATCGTTAGTACCTTTGCATCCCTCAAAAAGTTGGGGCCGAACGGTATTGACAGCAAATGTCGTTGGATCGTAAGCATGTCGAGTCAAGAATATGCAAACTCGTAAAACCTGATATTCAAACAATTTTAATTGGCGAAAGACAATTTGCCATGGCTGCATAAGGTATACCTTATTAAGCCTTTGTGCCCGCGCTTGACGCTTGATACACAGCGCGCCGCATATAATAAAACCTCGAGCTTATCTGTTGATGTCCGTTTCTGCATCAATAGAAACATTTCCTGAAACTGGGGCGTAATTGCGTGGGAGACCTGACCTGATTGCGACTAAGATTCGATAGGTCTCTAAACATGTAGAAAGCTATTTTTCGCTTTGTCTGGACGTGGGTTCGAATCCCACCGGCTCCACAAAGTTTCGTGATTCATTGATTGGTGACTGGCTCAGTTTTATAACTGGTTGCAATCAATGAATCACATTAAAACTACTCACCACACACTCAATTAGCAAGTTCAGCATTTCGCAATTCTTCCAGATTAGTGACTCCCAATTGTATCATATTATTCTTCAAATCGTCAATCAAAATATGAGCAGCATGGTCGCCACCGTATTTTCCAAGTGCAGCGACACCATAAACAAAAGCCCTGCCTGCCAATACAAAGTTTGCGCCCAGGTAAAGTGCTCGCATAATATCTAAACCTGTACGAATCCCACTATCAAAAATAACAGGAACCCTGCCACGAACCTCCTGAACTATAGCGGGCAATGCTTCGATAGCAGCAGGTGCTCCATTAAATTGACGTGCTCCATGATTGGAAACACCAATGCCATCCAGACCAATTTCAATAGCTTTTGCAGCATCTTCAGGGTGCAAAATGCCTTTCAGTACCACAGGACCATCCCAGGCATCTTTCAAGGCTTTACAATAATCCCAATCTAGTGTGCCGCCCAGGCGATTACCTACAAAACCACTGACAAATTTCATCGCATTATTATTGGTATAATGCTCTATCGTTCGGAGTCTTGGAATTCCATTTAACAAAGTATAGTAGCTCCACATAGGATGTGTTATGCCTTCCCAGAGCATTTTGGGCGTAAACTTGGGAGGAACGGATAAGCCAGCTCGCTTAGTGCGTTCTCTTCGGCTTGCCATGGGCACATCGGCAGTGATCAATAGCGTATGAAAACCAGCATCTTTGGCTCTTTGTAATAAAGATTGTCGCACATCCGGGTCTTTCGGTGGATATAACTGAAACCAACCCATATCACCTACGAATTGACCTGTAGTTTCCGGTGTTTCTGTAGCAACAGTACTCAGCGAATACGGTATTTTAAAACGATTGGCTGTAGCCGCCAAATAATGCTCGACACGCGGCCACATCAAACCTGTCAATCCAACTGGCGCTATTCCTATGGGAGCCTTGTATTTCCTGCCAAATAGCGTAGTTTCTAAATTAGCTTCTAGTTCGCCCTTACAAAACCTGGGCAGGAAAGTGATTTGTTGAAAAGCATTCTTATTTCTTTCCAATAAATCTTCATCGCCTGTACCTGAATACAAATATTCCCAGCCTACTTGTGGAATTCGTTTTTTAGCTTTTTTAGCCAGGTCGCTGATAGCAGGATATTGATTTGACCATTTTGTTTTCCGTTGCTCATAAGACATATGCAAAAATCTTTCAATGAAGATAGGATAATTTTTATTATGACTATATGAAGAAGTAGGGGCGATAGCTGTGTAGATTAATAGTGGGCAATGTCCTTTATTTTTTCTTGCGGGAGATTTATTTCAAATTTAACATTCTTATCTCCAATCAGCATTTTTAAATCTTTCAGAATTTCCTGAATTAAGGTGTTTAAGTCTGTTTTGAGGTAAATCTCTTCTACATTTTCTAATCTTGAGTATAATAAAATCTGGCTGATTAAATTTGACATTCTTTGAGTTCCATCCTTGATGTAATTTAAATATTCTAGTGCCTTGTTATCTAAATTCGGCATATATTTTCGCTCTATTAAGCTCGTGAATCCACCGATCATTCTTAAGGGTTCCTGTAAGTCATGCGAAGATAGGATGGTATGTTGTCTAATACCAATTGTAGTAATTGTTCTTTTTTCAAAATCTCAGAAGCCATATTTAGGTAATTTAGTGTTTTTATACGGAAAACTCCTAAATTAGATTCTCAATTTATATCTAAAATTACTTTCACAACTATGAAATGGCTTCAAAATATATTTGATCGGGAACCTGAAATGGATGATATTGAAGGATTGACTCAATACATCATCAATAAATTCAAAATCCTTGAAAGCAAATACGGATATTCACTGCATGCAGATTACCCGCCATACAAGGCTAATAAATACCATGCCTACCATTTACTCGAATATAAAAATGAAGAAATAGGCAGATCACTGATCGTTTCTATAAGCAATCATAGCTTTAACTGTTTTTTTCTGAATACTACTGAGGTTGAAAATGTTAAGAAAAAGGATTTTGAACAATACCTTCCGCTAAGGTATGCCCATAAATTCTTTTCAATGAATACCTCAGATGGATCTTCATTTAATCTTCAATTATCAGGGGCAAAGACAGTGACAGATGCTTATCTGCTGCTATTTGAAGAAATGGATGATGCGCTAAAAGGGGAATGGATCGATCCGGTCGCTTTCCATAGCGACTTATTTGATAAAGATTTTTTCAAGCATAAACACCCTAAAGAAAAATACATACTTGTCAATGGGATAAGAGAAAAATTTAGTTTTCTAATAGAAGAATTTGGTTTTACATGTAGTCGAAGCTCAGACTGGCAACCATTTTTTGTAACTGTATATGAAAGCGACTATGTTGAATATGCTCATGATTCCAGAATGGCAATAAATTTAAAGTACGATGAAAAGGAAGAAGCCTTTGATATAAGTTTGCATCAACATAACAAAGCGACGGAGACAATCTCAGGTTTTTTTAACATTACTGAAGAAGAAGTTATGGGCATTCTAGACGCTGAAGCAAATAAACTTAAGAATCGAATCAAGTGAAAATTTCAGCAATACGGAATGATTTTATTTGTATATATTTAAAATTAAATTCTTTTTTTGAGCTTTTCTTCCCAACATTTTCAATAAAAAAGTCGTTTATGCCGTTGATAATTTTGCATAAATATGACAAACAGTTGTTTCAACTAAGTTTAATAGTTGTATATTTGCTGTCACATTTACCCCAAAAGTGAAAGAAAGACCTAATCTAATTTGTGATGAGTTATAGGAAGAGAATTATCCTGCTCCCAGGGTTCGGAGAGGACAAAAGGATTTTTAGAAAATTAGAACCTTATCTAGAAGGTTACGATCTATTATATGCCGATTATCGCAGCGTATTACACCGCTTTTCGCCCGACGATATTGTTGTGGGTGATTTTGTAAAGGAATTGAGCGAATATTATTCTATAGATAAAGAAGATATTCTCATTGGACATTCACTTGGTGGTTATATCTCGCATGTTTTGAGACAGCAGCTACATTGCGACAATTGCCTTATCGCTTCTTTTACAGATACTAAAAAAATAAAGCTTCCATTCAATTATAAGCGTTTGGTAAAATGGGTTACACACAAAGGATTGTTTACTTCAAAGGCTTTAAAACGCATTATTCGCTTCAAATATCATAAGAATCCTGCGATGCCTGAATTGGAAAATTCATTAGAGGTTTTTGAGGAATACGGCAAGGAAGATATTTACAAGCTCATTCGAATGATACAACCACGTCCGGTTGGTATTCTGGAATGGCTGCGCTCCAAGCCTGAACCACTTCGTCCATCACTCATACTGCACCCTGTCAGAGATTCTATAGTGGCTCCGCCTAGCGAACCATATATAAAACTGCCTGGCAATCATTTTAGTCCGGCTACTCACCCGGAGATCGTTGGCGAGCATATCTCAAAGTGGTTATTACAACTCAAAAGAGAAAAAGCACATGAATTGGAGCTGGAGGCAGAGAAGGAGGGCGCTAGTGGCTTTGCTGAACTGGTAGCCTGATAATATTGTTAATGTTTAATTGTTAATGTTTTTTTGTGCATCCTGCATGCCTTTAGACATTAACCATTGATAATTAACAACTAACAATTAATCATCTAATCCACATTCTTTTGTTGAAAACCCCATAAATACTGTGTAAACTTTGTTTATAACCTCTAAGGTTAAAAGCATAGACAAACCTTATTTTCTCCGTACTTTTGCATGTCCAAGTCAAAAATTAAATGGAGTTAAAGACCTTAGAAATCAAGGGATTCAAAAGCTTTGCGGACAAAACGACCGTTAATTTCAATGAGAATATTACTGGTATCGTTGGTCCGAATGGCTGTGGTAAATCTAATATCGTGGATGCTATCCGCTGGGTATTGGGGGAACAACGCAGTAGTGAATTGCGCTCCGATAAAATGTCGAATGTCATTTTTAACGGAACCAAAAAACGTAAAGCTGGCGGTATTGCTGAGGTTTCTCTGACTTTTGAAAACACCAAAAACATCCTGCCTACCGAATATCACACCGTTACGATCACAAGAATGTTGTATCGTAGTGGCGAAAGTGAATATCGTTTAAATAATGTTCCCTGCCGCCTCAAAGATATTAAGTCGTTATTTCTGGATACTGGTATTGGCTCCAATTCCTATGCTATCATTGCACTCGGAATGGTAGACGACCTGTTGAATGATCGTGAAAATTCTCGTCGTCGTCTGTTTGAACAGGCTGCAGGTATCTCAAAATATAAACAACGCAAAAGAGAGACTTTCAACAAACTGAAAGGAACCGAAGCAGATTTAGCACGTGTAGAAGACCTTTTATTTGAAATAGAAGGCAATTTGAAAACACTGGAAAAGCAGGCAAAACGAGCAAAACGTTATTTTGAGTTAAAAGAAGACTATAAAAGACTGAGTGTAGAACTGGCTGTTTATCGACTGAAAGATCATACTTCTACTTACAATGAATTAAAAGAGAAAATTAAAAAATCGGAAGATGAACAAATTGCTGCACAGACAAAGGCAACTCAACTGGAAGCAGCACTGGAAAAAGCCAAAGCAAGCAATATTGATGATGAAAAAGCGCTTTCAGACAAACAAAAACACCTGAATGAGCTTGTCGGAAGTATCAGAAGTAAAGAGAACGATAAAAAAGTTTTCACCCAGAAAATCCAGTTTATTAAACAAAACGAGTCTAATCTTTTTCATCAAATAGAAACAGCACAAGGAAGTTTGGCACAGGTAGAAAAAGATATTCTTTATTACAAAGATGAAATTGGCAAAGAACATGAAATAGAAAGTAAACTGGAAACTCAGCTCAAAGAAGCACAACTTACCCTGAATCGGATCAAAAACGATCATGGCTCGCTCAAGTCGGAATTGGATGGTTTTATGACCAACCAGCAACAACTGGAAAGACAGGTGTTTGAATTAGAGAAAAAAGTAGCCATTCATGCCAGTCAACGCGATAATCTATTAAGAGACATAGCACATCATAATGCTGAAATAGCTAAGCGAAATGATGAAGTGGGCGAATTGCGCACCAAATATGAAGAATTGAG
>JAHDFX010000200.1 GCA_020627965.1 Saprospiraceae bacterium
TTACTTTCTTGGGCGAAGCTATTTTTTTCTTTTTCAAGGCGCAAAAACCGCACATTCCCGATAGCTATCGGGAGAGCTATGTAAGGTTTTTTGCAACGCAGAAAAAGAAAAAAAGAGCGAGTCATAGTGTAAATTTATTTCCTCGTCATTCCTTAGGACTTTTTACTTCCTTGATAACTGAGCGTGGCGTTGGCCTGTCAAAAAAGTGTTTGACGGAGGAGTTTTTTTTGACAAGCGTTTTTTGGTTCGTTTTTTTGGCGACTGCAAAAAATGAACAAGAAACCCAGTCAAAAGCACGAATTATTAGAAGCTGTCATTAAACTAAAAAATAAAGAACAAGAGTCTATGTTCGCTTAGATAAAAAGAAAACGAAACGACTTTAAAAGTCTCAATTATGATAAAGAGTATTAGATTAAAAAATTTCTTCAGCTTCGAGGATCAGACTATCCGCCTGAATCCTGGTGCCAACCTATTGGTCGGTATCAATGGCAGTGGAAAATCTAATTTTATCAAGGCTTTTGAATTGTTGCGGTTTGGGATAAATGAAGGGAATATTAAAAAATTAGTTGAAGAAAAGTGGAAAGGGGTAAGAGTTTGGAATTACGGAGATGTTAGAAGACGACATTTTGTTGAAATAGAATTGATTACAGATAAGAAGAATTTTTTAGAAGAAGATAAGAGTGTTGGAGATATAAGCTATAGAGTTTTATTCGATTTTTTTTCAAAGACAATAGATGAAATAGCGATAGACGGTGAAAGAATAGGAGGACTTGGTGATTTGAATAAATTTAAACCAGGAATGATTATAGGGGAGCCTCATGAATTAAAATTGCTAGATGATTCTTGGGTTATTCAAAATCGTAAAATATCAGGTTACAAGCACTATTTAAGGCAGATAGAAATATATAAACATATTAATGTAACACGAAGCGGAGTTCAGAAGTCTAATAAAGTAGAAGATAGAAGTGGCTATGATAGACTATCACCTGCTTTTGACAACTTGGGAGGATTGCTTAACACAATGAGTATTAGTCCTGAAACTATGGGAGGATTTGATAGAATATACAGTGCTATAAATGACATCAATAAAACGCTAAAGGGAGTTGAATTTGGAATGAAAGATGATAATACCATTCAAATACAAATAAAAAGTCTCCCTCATAATATCATGTTGAATACATCAAATATTTCAGATGGTACATTGAAGTTTCTGACATTAATGTCAATACTTTATAACCCAAACAGAGGTAATATTATATGTATAGAAGAACCAGAAGAAGGTTTACATCCTGATATGATAAACATGGTCGCACAAGGTATAAAAGATGCAGCCAAAACATCCCAGATGATTGTGAGTACGCATTCGCCTTTTTTGTTAAATGCATTTGAATTAGAAGATATTTTAGTTTTTGAAAATGATGAAAAAGGAAATACGATAGTAAAAGAACTATCACAAGATGATTTTGATGAATGGGCAGATGATTACATGGTCGGACAATTATGGCTAAACGGCTTATTAGGAGGAAAGAGATGGTAGATAAAATCAGCATAATTGTAGAAGGTGGCGTATTGCCCCATAAAAATATTGCTGAACAAAGTTTAGTCGATACAACAAAACTGGAAGAAGGTTTTTATCGCTTATTCGGACAAGCGATACCAGAAAAAAATCTTCATATTCAGGTAGATATAAAAATGGGTTCCGGAAGAAATAAAGCAAGAGATATTTTTAAAGAAAGATTAAATAAAAAAGAAAACACCCATTTGCTCATTGACTTAGAGGGTAGAAAAAATAAAAGAACAGAACAATTAGAAGGGCTTGAATTGGTGAATGAGAAAGATTTGGTCTTCTTCATGGTAGAAAAAATGGAAGCCTGGTTTCTTTCTCAGCCTGATAAAATTGAAAAATATTGCGAAGATTTATTAAAGAATAAACAAACGCTGGTTGCCGATGAAATTAAAAAACCTGCTGACGAAATTATTCACCCTGATAATGTCCTGAAAACGATTTTAAAAAGGCATTCTTATGAAGAAAAAAGAGGGAAGCAGGTAAAAAGAAGATACAAGAAGTTGAAAGATGGAGCAGCTTTATTACAGCTATTAGACTTGGAAAAATTACAAGATGATTTTGAAGACGTCAAGCGATTAGTGGAAGCCATACAAAATAAAATCGCTCAAAACTAATGCTGAACCTGAACGACATAAAAAAACTGTACTTCATCGGCATAGGAGGAATAGGTATGAGCGCATTAGCCCGGTATTTCAACGGTAGAAATGTAGAAATACACGGATACGATAAAACAAAAACACCACTGACAGAAAAGCTGTCGGCGGAAGGCATGGCAATACATTACGAAGAAGACATTACAAAAATACCAAGTGGAGTAGATGCGGTAGTATGGACACCAGCAGTACCTAAAGATCACAAGGAACTGGTTTGGTTTAGAGAAGGAGGGTATGAAGTCATGAAACGCTCACAAATGCTGGGTGTCATTAGTCGGAGTATGAAAACCATCGCCATAGCCGGTACACATGGTAAAACGACAACGACGACGATATTGACCCATATTTTGCGTACTGGAGGATTGGATTGCACAGCATTTTTAGGCGGTATTTCAGGTAATCTGAATTCCAATTTTGTACAAGGTAAAAGCGATTGGGTAGTCGTAGAAGCAGACGAATTTGACCGTTCTTTTCTACAATTGAGTCCCGACATTGCCGTATTGACATCAATGGATGCAGATCATCTGGATATTTATGGCAATCATGAAGCGATGAACGAAGGTTTTGCAGCCTTTATTGACAAAGTGAAACCGGGCGGTAAGGCTTATTTAAGACAAGGTTTGAGAATCACTAAATTGCCCAAACACGCTGAAATTATTGAAGATGCTTACGGAGTAGAGGCTGGGAAATACAGGGCAGAGCAACTGAGTGTAGAAGATGGTCACTTTGTTTTTGACTATAAATATCCAGGGGGCTTTATCGAAGATTTGTACTTTACATTACCCGGTAAGCACAATGTAGAAAACGCAGCAGCAGCTATAATGATTGCTTTACAATTGGGCATAAACAGTAAAGCAATATCTGAAGCATTGGTAAGTTTCAAGGGAATCAAAAGACGTTTTGAAACGATCATAAAAAATAGAGGTATCACGTTCATTGACGATTATGCACATCATCCTGAAGAGCTGAAAGCAGCGATTCGAGCAGCTAAAATGCTGTTTCCTGATGAAAAGATAACAGGCATATTTCAGCCACATCTATACACCAGAACACAGGATTTTGCAGATGGCTTTGCAGCAGCACTGGACGAACTGGATGAACCGATTATAATAGATATTTATCCAGCTCGTGAATTGCCCATAGAGGGCGTTAGTTCACAGATGATCTTAAACAAAATGAAAAATCCAAACAAGCGACTCAGCAATAAAGCTGAAATACTAAGTACATTGGATTTCAATAAAATAAAAGTATTGCTGACACTGGGTGCAGGCGACATTGATACATTGATCCCAAAAATTAAAAAAGAAATAGATTCACAATAATACTATAACACAATAGCACATTAACACGATAATAAAACATGAACGGCAACACGATAATACGAATACTCTGGATAGCAGGATTGTTCCTGTTTTTGGGGCTGGTATTATCTGCTGTAGAACGCAAACGTAGCAGTGATTCTTCCGAATTGAAAATCACTGTGATGGATAGTGTACAAATGCATTTTGTAAGAGTACAAGACATTAAAAGCACTTTAAAACGTCGTTTCGGACATGTACTGGATGGCGTACCCATCAGAAGCTTGGATGTGCAGGAAGTAGAAGGAGTATTGGAAAAAGATCCATTCATCAGAGAGGCTGACGTTTTTATAGATGCACAAAACGACATCAATGTAACGGTATGGCAGCGTCGGCCATTAGTGCGGGTAATTGATAATGCAGGTAATAATTATTACCTCGATGAAGAAGGAGAATATATGCCCATGTCGGCAAATTATACGGCAAGAGTGCCGGTAGCGACAGGGCGAATCACTTCCTATCATCAGAATTATCAGGAATTGGAAAAACATATACTGAAAGACTTACTGAAATTGATTAAAGCTATACATTCAGATAAGTTACTAAGTGCTCTTATTGAGCAAATATATGTAGACGGAGAAGAAGAATTTTCTATGGTGCCAAAAGTAGGAAGCTACAGGGTTGTCATCGGAAAAACAGACCGTCTGGAAGAAAAACTAAAATACTTTAAAGTCTTCTACAAAGAGGGTTTGCCCTACGAAGACTGGAAAAAATATTCGATCATCAATCTTAAATTCAGAGGACAAGTTGTCTGTACAAAACGTTGAAAATCATTAAGCTTAGCGAAATGAAATTCAACCCAAAAAATATAATATTATGAGTACTGAACATGCTAATGTTATTGTTGCCCTGGACATCGGTACAACCAAAGTGTGCGCTATTGCAGGGCGAAAAACGGAACACGGAAAATTTGAAGTCCTGGGGGTCGGTAAGGTCAAGTCTGTTGGTGTGTTGAGAGGAGTAGTTTCCAATATCGAAAAAACGGTAAAGGCTATCATGGAAGCGATTGCGGAAGCAGAACGCCGCTCAGGAACTAAAATAAAAGTAGTTAATGTCGGTATCGCGGGGCAGCATATCAAGAGCTTACAGCATAGGGGTATTCTGGTACGTGATAATGTACACGAAGAGATCAGTCAAAAAGACATTGATCGCCTGATTAAAGATATGCACAAACTGGTTTTACCGCCGGGTGATAAGATTGTCCATGTTATTCCACAAGAATATATTGTTGATAACGAGCAAGGCATTATTGACCCGATTGGTATGTCAGGTATTCGTCTGGAAGCCAACTTCCATATTATTACTGGCCAGATTGCAGCATCTAAGAACATTTTCAAATGCGTGGAAAAAACAGGACTGTCTGTATCTAGTCTGACGCTAGAGCCTATTGCTTCTGCTGCTGCGGTATTGAGTGAAGAGGAAAAAGAGGCAGGAGTAGCACTGGTAGATATAGGAGGAGGAACAACTGACCTGGCAATTTTCCATGAAGGTATTATTCGACATACTTCAGTTGTACCTTTTGGTGGCAATGTGATTACAAAAGACATCAAAGAAGGCTGTAAAGTAATGCAACACCAGGCTGAAGCATTGAAATTGAAATTTGGTGCAGCATTGGCCGACGAAGTTTATGAGAACAGAATGATTACCATTCCGGGCTTAAAAGGACGTGATCCTAAAGAGATTTCCGAAAAGAATTTGGCACTGATTATTCAGGCACGTGTAGAAGAGATATTCGATCATGTATACTGGGAAATTCGTCGTTCAGGTTATGAAAATAAATTAATAGGAGGAATTGTTCTGACTGGAGGTGGCTCACTACTGCGCTACATTGACAAGCTGGTCGAATTACATACTGGTCTATCCACTCGTATTGGTATTCCTATTGAGCATCTGGCACATGGTTATACCAGAGAAGTCAGTAGCCCGATCTATTCTACTGCTATAGGACTCTTACTAAAAGGCTTTGAAAGCAGTGAAAATGTACCATTGACAGCCGAGGCTATTGAGAAAAATGATATTCCAGAGCCAGTCGCTGTAGAAGGAGAAATCAATTCATCAGAAAAATGGTTCGAGAGTCTCTTCCGTAAAACCAAAGAATGGTTTGAAGAAGACCCGGACGCAGATTTATAAAAATATCAATCAATCTTTCGCTCACAAAATTATTTATTATGCAATTCAATATTCCAGAAGAAAAGTCTTCTATCATAAAAGTGATAGGTGTTGGAGGTGGAGGTAGTAATGCCGTCACACACATGTACAAGCAGGGAATTGTCGGCGTTAATTTTGCAATATGTAACACGGACAGCCAAGCCATGGAACAGGCACCTGTCAATACTAAAATACAGTTGGGACCAAGCCTGACAGAAGGACGTGGAGCAGGTTCAAGACCTAATATTGGTAAAGAAGCCTGTATCGAATCTGTTGAAGAAATTCGTCAGTTTTTGTCTACAGAAACCAAAATGTTGTTCATCACTGCCGGAATGGGCGGTGGCACAGGAACAGGCGCAGCTCCCGTTGTGGCAAAAGCTGCACAGGAAATGGATGTCTTAACTGTAGCTATTGTCACCTTACCTTTTGCCTTTGAAGGGCGAAGAAGAAATGCGCAGGCATTGGAAGGCTTAGCCGAATTAAAGAAAAATGTAGATACGATCATTGTTATCTCTAATGACAAACTGCGTGAAATTCATGGTAATCTTGCCTTATCAGATGCATTTTCAAGAGCAGATGATATTTTGACTACCGCCGCCAAAGGTATTGCAGAAATTATCACTGTACCGGGTTATATCAACGTGGATTTTGAAGATGTTAATACTGTCATGCGTGGAAGTGGCGTTGCTATTATGGGAACGGCTGCGGTAGAAGGTGAAAACCGCGCCCGTCTTGCAGTAGTGGAAGCCTTGAGTTCCCCATTATTGGAAGACAATGATATTCGTGGCGCTCAACATATCCTGCTAAATATTACTTCAGGTAACAAAGAGGTCACAATGGATGAAATCTTTGAAATTACAGAGTATGTTCAGGAAGAAGCAGGGAATGGAACTGACCTGATCTGGGGAAATTGTTATGATGAATCACTAGGTGATAAAATTTGTGTAACGCTTATCGCAACAGGTTTTGAAGAAGGGCGCAAACGTATTCACGATGAAAGCAGTCGTCGTACGGTCAAAGTATCATTGGAAGACGTAACGGGTGAAAACAGCTTGGGAAACGGAAGTTCGGTATCTGAAGAAGATGCCAAGAACGCCATCGTTTATGAATTTGATAATATTCGTCCATCTTCAAGGCATATTACCTCTTTAAATGAGCATTTTGATGAGCCTTATATCAAAGAACAGGACGAAAATACAGCAGCGGCAGCCATTAATAAGAATAAGTATGAAAATAAGCGTCCGGCAAATCCTAATCCGGTCAAATTGAACAATCCAAATACCTTGATTGATCTGGAAAACGAACCTGCTTATTTACGCCGTAAGGTCAGATTAGAAGACGTTCGTCATTCGTCAGAAACACATATTTCAAAATGGACAATAACTGACGATGAAGAACCAGAACTAAAAGAGAATAACTCATTCTTACACGATAATGTAGATTGAACGTATTAAAGTGCTATTGTGTTATTGTACTGTAAACGATAACACAATAACACCGCGCACGATAATACGTTCAAAGAGTTTTTACCGGCAATTTGTGAGATTGCTGAGATTGATGATGGGCTTTCCTGCACAAGTGGGAGAGCCTTTTTTAATAAGCTTTAAATTTGTGAAAATCTAATTACCTTTATTGTATGAGAAAACTGCTAAAAATACTGGGGATTTTAATCATTTTAATATTTCTCTTAATTGCCGGATTATTGATGTTTACACCAGTACCCAAAATCATTACAGGTATGGCAGCTAAGCGAGTCTGCTCCTGTCATTTTTTAGCAGGACGTAGTCCCGAATCCGTTATGGCAAATGAGAATAACTATTCATTCGTCAAGTACGCAAAAGTCAAAATAGATAAGGCAACTGAATCGGTTACTGCTAAAGTGCTGGGGGTGGGAGCAGTTACAGCTGGATATAGAGAAGGACTGGGTTGTTCTATTCTGACAGATGATTTTCCATTGGAAAAACTGGATGATATAGAATATAAACCTGTTGAAAACCCAGTCATTGCACCAGATATATTCGCAGGGCAAGATACATTGCCTGAACCAAAATACGATAAACAGGCATTAGATGAAATTGTAAATAAAGCCTTTAAATCAGAAAAGAAAACCCGTGCAGTAGTTGTTGTCAAAGATGGGTATATAATTGGTGAAAAATATAGTGAGGGACTCGACCGAAATAGCCTGTTATCAGGCTGGTCTATGACCAAAAGTATTACCAGTACACTAGCTGGAATTATGGTGGAAAAAGGCATGATAGATATTAATCAGCCAGTAAATATACCTGAGTGGAAAAAAGATGAAAGGTCAGCCATTACCTGGAACAACCTACTTCAGATGAGTAGTGGATTAAATTGGAGTGAAAATTATGCCTGGATAAGCGATGTCACCAAAATGCTAACCATGGAAGACGATATATATGACCTTGCGATCCAAAGTCCGATAGAAACCAAGCCCGATGAAAAATTCTACTATTCATCAGGAACCACTAATATTGTTGCTGGTTTGCAAAGAAGAGAATTTGCAAATATTAATGATTATTGGCAATTTCCATATAAAGAACTTTTTTATAAAATGGGTATGAGCAGTGCTATTATGGAACCTGATGCATCAGGTACTTTTGTCGGTTCATCTTATTGTATGGCTACCGCCAGAGACTGGGCTAAATATGGATTACTTTATTTAAATGATGGTATATGGGAAGGGGAACGGATACTGCCTGAAGGTTGGGCAAAATATACAGCAACTCCCGCTTCTAAATCTGAGGGTATATATGGTGCTTTCTTTTGGCTGAATGTAGGAGGGCAATATCCTGATGCTCCTCGTGATGCTTATGGTGCACAAGGCTTTCAAGGACAATATGTATATATTATACCGTCCAAAAATATGGTAGTCGTTAGGCTGGGACTCAGTGGCTATGGCGATTTTGACTTTAATGATTTTCTGAGTTCAATAGTTGATAGTGTAGAATAATGTACTAAGTATTAAAACTTAAAAAATATGAAAGAATCGGAAATATTAGACGATCTGATCAGAGATGAAAATGACGAATGGCGTGAATTAGAAATCTTTGTAGATACTAATCAGGAATATTATTTGCCAAGATGGAAAAAAATTACTGAAGGTAAGATCGCTAGTTTTAATTGGGCTGCTTTTCTGGTAGGTATGCTTTGGCTATTGTATCGGAAAATGTATATTGAAGCAGGAATTCTACTAGTCATTATCCTTACAGAAGGTTTTTTATCGGAAATGTTTTTACTTCCTTATCTCGACTTTCAAACTCAATCGGCATACAATACAGGAGTGAATATTGCCTACGGCTTAATATTAGGCTTTTTAGGTAATTATATCTATTACAATAGTGCTTGTCGCAAAATTGAAAAACTCAAAAAAGATATGTATTCGGGGGTAGATTTTGAAAATGAATTAAAAAGAAGAGGAGGGGTAACGACCATACCAATACTTATTGTGGTCGGTATAGTTGTTATAATCTTGGTCATATTACTGATGTCTGAGATGAGCTTTTAGACAAGTTATTAACAGGGTATCAAGAAAACATAATTTTTTATTTTGCTCGAATTGTCATTTTTAAAAACAAAACCATATCTTTGCAGTCCCAAAAATAAATAGATAGTAAACATTCATCATTTTTCTGGTAACTATCAGAATTATCATTTACAATTTTATATGCTAATTATTGACGTAAAAGACAGCTCCTCAATTGATAGAGCGTTAAAAAAGTACAAAAGAAAATTTGAGCGTTCCGGTACATTAAAAGAACTCCGCCGCCGCAAACACTACGTAAAGCCATCTGTTAGTCGCCGTACTGAAGTTTTGAAAGCTAAATACAAAGCCGAAGTACAACGTAAAATGGAAGGATAAAAAGTTAAATTGCTTGACTTTCTTGTAACATCTTCATACTTTTAGTTAAAAGTAAAGAGATTACAAAGTTCAAAAAAGTTGTTAAAAATTCTTTTTGAACAAAATACAATTAAACCAATATATTTGTCAGGCAATTTATCTTCATTCTTCAAGTATCTTGAATTAGAAAAAAGATACTCCAAACACACCATTCTAGCCTATAAGAATGATTTAGACCAGTATTGTCTATACATTCGTACAACTTACATGCTCAAACAATTGGAGCATGCACAGCATACCCATATCCGTTCCTGGATGGTTCAATTGATGGAAGCTGGGATAAAGCCAGTGAGCATCAATCGAAAACTTTCTTCGCTAAAAACTTATTATAAGTTCGCCTTAAAGAAAGGTTGGATACTGGTCAACCCTATGAATAAGGTAATAAGCCCCAAAACCTCTAAGCGTCTACCAACCTTTCTCTCAGGAAAAAGTATGGCATTATTGTTTCAAAATGTAAACTTCCCTAATGATTACAATGGTTGCCGAGACAAGATGATGCTTGAATTATTATATCAGACAGGAGTGCGCAGAGCTGAACTAATAGGGCTTAGTATAGATGATGTAGATTTGATTAATAATAAAATCAGAGTATTAGGTAAAGGACGTAAAGAACGCATCATACCTTTCTCAACAGATTTAAAAGAAAAATTAAAAGATTATATTGATTGCCGACAACAAAGTTTTCCTAATGCTGTCACAGGGAGTCTCTTCCTGACCGAAAAAGGAAAATCACTGTACCCTAAATTGGTCTACAATGTAGTAAAACGCTATTTGTCGCAGGTAACAACGCAAGACAAACGAAGCCCTCATATACTTCGTCATACCTTTGCCACTCACCTGACTGATGAAGGAGCCGACCTTAACGCAGTAAAAGAGCTGCTTGGGCATAGTAGTCTGGCTTCAACACAGGTCTATACACATAACTCCATAGAGAAATTAAAACGTGTTTATAAACAGGCTCATCCCAAAGCCTAAACCTAGTTTACAGAACACTAGGTTCTGATAGCCACTAGAATTCGACAAGGTAAACCGCAATAGCGGATGGGAGTGTACATGAAGTTAATATAGCCTTGTGGCTATGTAATCGAAAATATAATTGAAGGGCCGACCCGTTGCACCGGGATCGGAATTTTTGGTAACAAAAAAATAGTATTTATGAGAGTGCAAACACAATCCGTTCATTTTGTAGCTGACACAAAATTGCTACAATTTATTGAAAAAAAGGTAAACAAATTAGAGAATTTTTATGATAGGATCATTGACGCCAATGTGATATTGCGCCTGGAAAAAACCGGTCAGATTCAAGACAAAATAGCAGAAATAAAAATTCAGGTTCCAGGTGATGTAATGATGGCTAAAGAAACTAGCAAAACTTTCGAAGGTTCAGTAGATGGAGCCGTAACAGCTTTACGAAGACAACTCTTAAAGCGTAAAGGTAAAGTAAGTGGGAGATAGAATAATATGATGAAATAATATATAATCCGTTCTAAATCATTAGAACGGATTTTTTTTATGCCAAATGGAACGATTTATCTGCAATAAATGTTGATAAATGAAAATTTAACTCCATATTTGTGCGCTAAAACTAGACAAAGTTTGAAAAGAGAATAAAAACTTTTAAAAAAAATCAAAAAAGACTTTATTCTTTCAGAAAAGTTCGTAAATTTGCGAGCGTTTTGCGAAAAACTACTAGAAAAAGAGGCTGAAAGAGCCCAAATTAATTCAGCAAAAACAGTTTTTAAGCCGATGTAGCTCAGTTGGCCAGAGCAGCTGATTTGTAATCAGCGGGTCGG
>JAHDFX010000201.1 GCA_020627965.1 Saprospiraceae bacterium
TAACTCCTTTAACAACGCCATATGGCGTATATTTCCCTTCTGAATAACTTCTAAAGGCTTTTGAATGAATTTGATAGGTTTGCCTTTGAAGTTATTATCCAAAAATACATCATATATTCAATTTATCCAAAGGGCTGCTGATGTTTCTAAGCTCTTTTTATGAGATATACAAATAGATTTCCGTTGTTTTTACACTACTGAGCCAAGTGACTAGACTTTTATATAAGTAATAGTATCCTATTCCTTGCCAGGCGATGTTTAGCAAAATGCACGGAAAGCCGGTCAGATAGTGGACTAATTTCACGAATTGGGATGAATTTCTGAAGAAAAGGCAAATCTTGCATTGGAATTTATATTTATAAGCATTTGTTTACGAATCATTTAAGTGCATTAGTCACTTTAAGTACTTATTAAGTGCTTCAACTTATCCATGATTTTCGATGCAGTGTATTTAGTCAGCCCATTTAAGTAAGTGGGTGGACGTAACTAAGTGACACTTTAATTAAGGTTAAATAACTGATAATCAAATACATAAAACCTGACTCCTGACCCCTCAATTCTGCCCCCTCACTTACTTATGTAAAGTGGTAAAACAAAAAAGGCAGGGAATGTCCCTGCATATACGACTTTTGTCCTGTATATCTACAAAAGCGCAAGACAAAAAATTGCCTGCGCTTCCACCTTAATTTTCTAAGAATTCCTTAGAACACGTTTACTTCGTAATAATTATCTTCCTTGCTGTGCTATAGTTCTCCGTTGATATCTTTATCAAATAAGTACCCGCGTAAAGCGTTTGTGTATCGAAATAGGCAATCGTACTTCCTGTATTAATGCGGGTAGAATGGATCAGTTTACCAGACAGATCGAATAATTCTACTGTAAAATCTTCCTTTGCCAGATCATTGATCTGAACAGCAATAATATCTGTTGTTGGATTCGGGAAAGCCGTGATATTTAATGCCTCAAACTCAGTTTCAGAGATAGAAACTGTTCCATCGTAGACTGTTGTGGCTTCATTCACAGAATTGACTGACCTGTTCTCTGCTACGCCATAAAATGTAGGTCCAACTACATATGGATAAGTTGAATTCCAGTTCTCATCTACTGTCGTAAAGTAAGCATAAGTGCCATCTGGGTATTCTGGTGTTACACAGAATCGTCCGTTATGATCATCTAAGTCACCTAAACCCGAAACATACTCATAATCTTCTCTGAAATAGCCCAGGAAATAAGTAGCATCTACTGTTGGTCCATTTACTCTGGTGGTCAGGTTTCTCAACTGATAGCTTGATCTCATTCTGGCAGGGCCTCCTGTTCCATCAGTATTGGCGTAGCCATAAGCACCATAAATCGGAAAACCATCATAGGCAAAGCCGAGCAAAGGCGAATGTTGTGTTTCATCAATCACATAAAGCCCGTCTGCATCATACAGGTTACAAACATCAGAAATGACGACCAAATCCAGGTCAAAAGCAGAAGGATTTTGGTGGTGGTGATAATTCCCCATCGCCGGATGTCCTTTTGCACAATCAAAACCTACACGTTCGGCAGGAATAGCGTCTCTGTTCCAATCTTGCTGCGCGCCCATTCCTCCTGGGCAGGGAGGATTACCAGGACCTCCACAAATTGAATTGGTTTGTGGATTCCAGGCGACTCCGTCTCTCCAGTCAAACAAAGCGACACCATTGATAAAAATACCAATATTCCCAGGATTCGTTTCGATAGGTGTACCTGAATTTTCTACCGGATTCAATGGTATCTGAAAAATAGCATTCTGGCTTTCTGCTTGCCCAGGATTGCCATCCTGAAATGGCCCTGTCGTATAAGACGGAACGCCATTCGTTGTTACATAAACATAGTCATTGGAGTATTCTATTTTCTGACAATTGTATAAAATATTATTGCCAATGGCAGTTGAATTACCCTGCATATAATAAGTGCCTGTTCCTGTAGTATTTTGCAGCCAGGAGGTGATAGCAGGACTGAGTTGTGCCTGGGCGATAACTCCTATACAAAATAGAATCATCGTAGTGGTAAATAATTTTTTCATGTTAATTAAGTTTATATCATACTGGTGCCTTTAGTCGAGCCGTGCGATTAAAAATAAAACTCCAAAAACAACCGTCATGCCGGACTTGATCCGGTATCTTGTAGGTGATGAAAAGCGATTTTCAGTCAATATCTCCTGCATAAAATCTCTCTTCGATGCTTGCGGAGATTCTGAAATAAATTCAGAATGACGTTTTTTTCTTAGAGAACAGACTAGTGTTCTGTAAACTAAGTTCTGAGTAATTTTGGACATGCCTTTTGCGCCTGCACTTCATCACGTCCTCGCCCAATAGCTAAGGCTATTCGGCTCCGGGGTTCTTCGTTCAAACACAAAATTCATTGCCCAAAACCACCAATTACTTAGTTTACAGAACACTAGTGGCAAAAAAGGCACTGGTATGTTAAAGTTTAGTGTTTTACGTTGATATTTATTGATTTTATTTTTGTTCCATTTTGAATAATTAATTTAGAATTGCTTTGGGATACTGATGTTTTTGGTCGAAGACAAAGTTTTTATCATCTAAAGTGAGTAGAAAAGCGACTAAGTCTGTCTTTTCATTGGATGTTAATTCCAGGTTCTCCTTTAGTTGTTTAGCCGTCGTTGATGTCAGGTGAATACCTTCTGTGTAATGATTGAGTACATGGCGGATTTTCCGGAATCGACCATCATGCATATAAGGAAAAGTATAGCTTAGATTTCTTAATGTGGGCACTTTAAACAGCAGGCTATCTTCGCTTTTCTTTGTAATTATCCAGCGCCCGTAATCATTCAATGTTGTATCGACAGGCAGTCCATTATTGGCAAATTGCCCATTGGTAAACAAAGGTTCTGTATGACAGGAATTGCAATGTTTTTGAAATAAAGCATAACCATTGGCTTCCTGCGGACTGAATGTTACCTCTCCCCTTTTTACTGCATCGTATTTGGCTCCATCCGAAACCAGTGTAAGTTGGAATTGAGCCAATGCTTTCAAAACGTGTTCGCCCGTAACTGTGCTGTCGCCAAAAGCTTTTAAAAACAAAGGAGGGTAAATGGCTTTATATTGAAGTTTTTCGACCACATTTTTAATCGTTTCCCCCATTTCACCAGGATGACTGATCGGTGCCAATGATTGCATATCCAGGTGATTAATAGCCCCATCCCACATAAAAGATTCATGCCAGGCAAGATTGAATAAAGCTGGTGCATTTCGGGTACCAATAGAGTCGCGAATACCATGACTCAGATCATGATCTGTATGGGCAAAAGCATTATATGGAGAATGGCAGGAAGAACAGGAAATAGTATTATCTTCAGACAATATCGGATCGTAAAACAAAGCTTGTCCAAGCGTGACTTTCTCAGTTGTTAAAGGATTTTTTTCAAAATTATAAAGAGGTTCAGGAAAATATTCAGCATACTCCAGCTTGTAATAATCAGTAATAAATGCCACTGATAAAACAAAGCTAATGATCGACAATACAGTGATGCCTATTCTCATTTTGAAATAGAAAAAATTGATGTAAATAATTTTGAAAATGCTAATGCTTCCTCACCAGGTCGCATAATATGGTATTGTTCAGCTACATTGATGGTTTCAAATATTTTATCCATAGAAATTTCAATAGCTATTTCAGTGTCAGTTTCAATACCCAATTCTATAGTTTGCAGGGGGCGATGAGGTGCTTCGTAGCCACCAATATGATAGACAAAGCGATTATGCCGTGCAGGGCAGTCGGTAGCAACACCTTCTAGTTTAAAATTAATATAGCCGCTTTGCCAGGTCCAATACATGCCATTAGTCGGATCAAGATCGCCACCAAAAGCTCCCGATACATTGGTTAGGCTATCTACGCCTACATCAAACTTAATACTGGTAAAACTAAGTTTTGGCGGAGTGTTTAGGTCAAGAGAGAAGCTTTCAGGAGATTCTATATCTAAGAGGTGGTAACTGTCTTTTTCTGAAAAGACCAGTTGATCGCCATTGAAAAGTTCGATATTCGATATATAAAATTTGAGGGTTTCTATTTGAATATCTCCATCTTTTTCTAGCCTATTTTCTTCATTATACACGACTACTTCACCTTCAAAAGTCGGCTGAAAATTAATAAAGAATTCCGAAGATTGAGCTGACAAGTAGGTAACACAAAGTAAAAAAACATGGCAGGCTATATATCTCATATTTGAATTTTCCTTTTAGACAATATATTTATTTCTTTCCCTTCGGTGGGTGCGGTCTTTTTCTCTTGTTGTTTAAAATAAAAGATAAAGCGCCTTTCATAAACTCCTCAAAATTGGCTTTTTGTTCTGGCTTTAATATGCCTTTAATGTCGTCAAAGTGCTGATATGTAACCTTTATTTTTTGCCTTTCCGACTCTAAAACCAAGTTTAGCAGAGAATCTTCGTTTATCGTTTTATTCGTATCCAGATGCTGATAAAAATAAGGTTTGAGTAAGTCTCTCTGATTACGATCAAAGCCATCGATCTTTTCAATGTGTTCATCCACTAATTTTCGAAATGCTTTTCTTTGTGTTTCATCAAATTCAAAGACACTATTAGCCCCCTTAATAGCTTTTCCGGGAAGTCTGTGGTTTGGTGGTCCAGGAGGTCTTAATAACAAAAAGGCAATTAAGCCCAAATTGAGCAGCAGTAAGCTAAATGTCGCATATTTATAAAACTGTAGAATCTTCATTATTCATACAATTTATAATTAGAAATAATATCTTGTTGTCCAGAATTTTTTTCTGCCATCTGCGTATTAACTGCTTTGTTATTACTGCTTAGCTGACTAATTGCTAAAATATTTAATGCCAATATTAATGTTGCAGCAATAGCAATAATACGCCATTGACGGATAGAAAGTACTTTAGCCTTCTGGTCAAATAACTGATGGGTAATTTTGCCCAACAATTCAGGGGCAGGCTTTGCGCGCTGGCTACCTTTCATGCTCTCCACAACCTCATTGACCCATTTTTCTTGATTGTTTTTCATAATTTATATTTGCCTCTTTGACAATATTTTTTCTCCTCATTTCTTAGGGTATTGTTTTTGTAGTTTTTTCCTTAGATTGGCTTTGGCTCTTTGCAATAAGGACTCAACTGCTTTAAGTGAAGTCTTCATAACATTGGCCACTTCCTGCCTGGGAAGCTCTTCTATAAAACTCAGAATAAAGGCTGTTTTCTGTGATTCCGGTAATGTCTTAATCACTTTAAATAGCGCCTTGGCTTTCTCTTTGTTTTCCAACAAAACACCAGGATGTTCAAAATCAATTTGTTGCTTTATTTCTCCGCCAAACTGAATAAAAGAAAGGCGTTTTTTACTTTTTAAATGATTTAAAGCTGTATTGACTGTTATTCTGTAAATCCAGGTATTGACTTTCGACTTTCCTTTAAATTTATCTGCACTTCTAAATATTTTCGTAAAAACATCCTGAGTGATTTCTTCTGCATCTTCTACATTTTGGGCATAACTTAGGGCAGTATTGTATACCCTCTCAGAAAACTGCACATACAATTCCCTGAAAGCTGTTTCGTCTCCATTAGCAATGGATTTCAATATCTGGTATTCCCTACTCAATTTTTCATTTCAACTTTCAGGACTACTAGTTTAGACAATGTATTTTACATTTCCCTTCGGTCGGTGAGTTTTTTTTAATAAAATCGCTATTCTGGGTAAAAGAAGCTGTAAGTCAGGAGCATTTAGTGTTGACCTGCTTGTTCTTCGATCACTTTTTCTATACGCTCAACCAATCCGGCTTCTTTGGCTGCTGGAAGTTTGGCTTGAAAAGCGCTATTAATGGCTTTGTAAACAGGGTCAACAATCAAGGTTTTTCTGAATGAAACGATAATAACAGAAATAATAAAAATCAGTCCGGCAATTATGCTAAAACCTATTAGATAAGACCCCGACCAACTAGACAGCGCAAAGCCTCCGGCAATGCCAATAAAAATTGTACTCAACAAGGACATCGTCCATACTGTAATCATGCCTGCCATTGTTGATACTCCCTCCGCAACATCATCTGAGATTTGTTCCCGATAGGTATTGAAGCGCTGATCTACAAAACCGTTTATTTTATTGACTATTTTTTCTCCTAACATTTTTACTTTTTATTTTGAAACACCATAAGCTTCTTAGTATTTAAAAAATTATATGGCTTTCATTAACTTATCTACCACACGACGTACCCCTTCTGTTGCTTTATTAGGATATACCTGCAAATTTACAAAATCTGTTGCCCTTATAGCAGGGCGTGGATCTACAAAATATTTTGGTATCTGTGTGGGTGCATAACCAATCAAACCCGCCGCCGGGTATACCTGCATGGATGTACCAATGATCATAGCAATATCGGCTTCCAGCATATGATTGACAGCAATAGGGATCATAGGAACGTCTTCGCCAAACCAGACAATATGTGGGCGTAATTGATGTCCTGCTTCACATTTATCACCTAGTTTAATTGCTTTTTCATAGGGATAAATTGCATCATCGTTTCCCGTACTTCTCATTTTTTTCAATTCGCCATGCAAATGGACAATATTAGTCGAACCGCCTCTTTCGTGCAGATCGTCTACATTTTGAGTGATAATAACAACATCATATTTCGATTCCAGTTCAGCCAGTGCTTTGTGTGCCTCATTCGGTTCTACTTCATCTAGTTGCGCTCTTCGGTCATTATAAAACCTCAGTACCAATTCCGGATTTTTCATAAAGCCTTGTGGCGAAGCAACTTCCATCACATCATGTCCTTCCCATAAACCGTCAGCATCCCGAAAAGTCTTGATTCCGCTTTCGGCACTAATACCGGCTCCCGTTAATACGACAATTTTTTTTCTACTCATGGTTTGTGTTTTTTAGTTATTTATCGGGCTAAATTACTGGACTTTAATGTAAAAAGCCGTAAACTAGCTAATATAAGTAAGTGCTAGGACTGAATTAATTTACATTTAGGTAAGTGGGTGGACGTAACTAAGCGACACTTTAATTAAGGTTAAATAACTGATAATCAATCGTATAAAACCTGACTCCTGGCCCCTCAATTCTGCTCCCTCACTTACTTATCAGACTTTATAAACAATCTTCTACTACTAAATAGTTCATTACTATAAAGGAAAACTAAACTGGTGAAAAAGAACATTATGAAATCACTATACACCACACTTACAACACTTATCATTTCCACGCTTATGCACGGACAAGACAGATTAACTGGACGTAACTTCGCTACCCGTTCCGAAGTTATCGCTCAAAATGGTATGGTAGCGACCAGTCACCCATTAGCCACTCAGATCGGGTTGGATATATTGAAAAACGGCGGTAATGCCATTGATGCAGCCATAGCAGCCAATGCCGCTCTCGGACTTATGGAGCCTACGGGCTGTGGCATTGGAGGTGATCTCTTTGCGATAGTATGGAGTGCCAAAGACCAGAAATTATACGGACTTAATGCCAGTGGGCGCTCACCTGCCAAGCTTGATCTAGCTTATTTCAAAGAGCGTGATATGGATAAAATACCGGCTTATGGAGCTTTGCCAGTCAGCGTACCAGGCTGTGTGGATGGCTGGTTTGAATTGCATGATAAGTTCGGCAAAATGAAAATGCAGGACGTCCTCTCCCCTGCCATTCAGTATGCTCGTGATGGTTTTCCAGTAACGGAACTAATCGGTCATTATCTGACTTTGTCTTCTCGTCGTTTTAAGGAATATCCTAATTTCACTGATGTTTATATGCCGAATGGACAGCCATTAAAAAAAGGCGATGTGTTTAAAAATCCGGCTTTAGCCAATACTTATGAAAAAATTGCCAAAGGCGGCAGAGATGCTTTTTATACGGGTAAAATGGCTAAGACAATCGCTAAATTCCTTCAGGAACAAGGCGGTGTGCTCAGTGTGGAAGACCTGAAAAATCATGATTCGGAATGGGTAGAGCCCGTCTCCACTAATTATCGGGGTTATGATGTATGGGAATTGCCACCAAATGGACAAGGTATCGCAGCTTTGCAGATTTTGAATATCATGGAAAGTTATGATGTGCAAGAGATGGGTTTTGGCAGTGCCGAGTATGTTCATTATTTCACAGAGGCGAAGAAACTGGCTTTTGAAGATCGTGCAAAGTATTATTCCGATCCGGCTTTTAATGATTTACCTGTTGAGCAATTGATTTCAAAGGAATATGCCGATGAACGTCGAAAACTTATCAATGATAATAGAGCCGCCCGTCGTTATGATGCTGGGGAAATTGAAAAGGGCAATACGATCTACCTGACTACTGCGGATAAGGATGGCAATATGGTTTCGCTGATACAGAGTAATTACAGAGGTATGGGGTCGGGTATGGTGCCGCCGGGGCTGGGGTTTATGCTGCAAGACCGGGCTGAATTATTTGCGTTGGAAGAAGGTCATTATAATGTAGTAGAGCCTAATAAACGTCCATTTCACACGATCATTCCGGCTTTTATTACAAAGAATGGAAAGCCGTTTATCAGCTTCGGATTAATGGGCGGAGCCATGCAGCCACAGGGACATGCACAGGTGGTGATGAATATTATTGATTTTGGAATGAATTTGCAAGAAGCAGGTGATGCACCACGTATCCGTCATGCTGGTTCTTCTCAGCCCACAGGAAGTGAAATGACAGATGGCGGTCAGTTATATCTGGAGTCGGGCTTTGATTATGAGGAGATTCGGACTTTGTTGCGTAAAGGGCATAAGGTGAGTTTTAGTGCGGGTGCTTATGGTGGCTATCAGGCTATTATGTGGGATGCGAAGAATGGGGTGTATTATGGGGCTTCGGAGTCGAGGAAAGATGGGCAGGCGGCTGGGTATTGACTAGGGTTGAACCGCAGAATGATGAATGTCGAAGTGGAGAAATTATCTATTTTCTTGAGCTATTGCACAACATGAGTCTTCCCGAATTTAACAGTGGTAAAAAATGTCCATAGTCGATGGTCGATAGTCCATAGTTGGAGTAAAAAGTACTTCGGTCTATCAAATTACACACGCATTTTGCGCTGCAAAATATGAGCTAAAATAATGATTCGGGGAATCATTATTTTAGTTAACCGTTTGCGGACGGGCTGCCAATTTACTATGAGACTAAAAGGCAGCCATCGACCATGGACTGTCAACTATCGACCTCTTATAATTAGACTTTATTTTTTATTCAGTTCTTCCTGAATTTCAAGGATATAATCTTTACTTACTCCTGTGTATTTCATAATTTCTTCGAGGTCTACTTTGTTTTTCAGCATTTGAGTAATAACTAGTTTGTAGGTATTGTCTGCGCCTTTTTCAAGACCTTTTTCTATACCTTTTTTATACACTCGTTTAAAACCGGCATTCTCTTCTAAATTTATCGTTAATGGCATATTGCTGTATATTTTATCTGTTTCATTATCTAATTTACGTAATTGTGAGAAGACTTGCAATTGACTGATGTATTTTCTTAATGCCGCCTGGTTGGTACTCACTCGTTTAAGTCGTTCAATAATAGAACGTATAACACGTTCAGGTGATTCGCCATCAAAATCACTAAGTATGGCCATTACAAGTGGCGAAGTGGTGTATATATTTCCAATGGCTCCTGTCAGGCAAAGGTTTATCAGGCTTTTCGTAAGAATTTTATCCATGTAGAAGTGCTCGGCAATAAGACGGAACGCCGAAGTTATCTGTATGCCATACGAGAGAGTTTCAGGAAACTTCATAAGCCTTTCCCTAAGATGGAGGTCGGACAAGAGGTTTTTTATAAAGATTATTGGCTGGACTACATAAGACTGAGCAAACTGGAAGCCAGAGGCAGGGGCGAATATCATGTTGATCTCGATGAAGATTTACCTGTTACGGATATATTAAATGGCTATTCTACTATTCACGAAAGAAAAGGAACGCTGAAGGTCATCAAGATATTCCTTGCTTCTTCTTCAGAGCTAAAGGCAGACAGAGAGCAGTTTGAAATTTTTATCAATCGTCAGAATAACCAACTTATTGATACCGGAGTATTCCTGAAATTGAATCTTTGGGAAGATTTTATTGATGCGATGTCGCAGACTCGTTTGCAGGATGAATATAATCAGGTAGTAAGGCAGTGCGATATATTTGTCAGCCTGTTATGTACCAAAGTAGGCAAGTATACCGCAGAGGAATTTGAAGTGGCTTTTGGACAATTTAGAAAGACAGGTAAGCCATTGGTGTATACTTATTTCAAAAATACCCCAATAAATACAGAGGAAATCACTGATGAAATTAATAGCTTGTTAGACTTTAAGAAAAAACTAAAAACGCTCAATCACTTTAGAACAGTTTATAAAAATATAGAAGACCTGCAGTTGCAGTTTAAAAATCAACTGGGAAAAATATTACCTGACTTGTAGCGTATGCATGAAATCAACCCGGATCAGCTTCAGAACCACTCTCTCTTCTCAACAAGCCCCTAAAGGCGTCATGCACCGTATTGCCTTCGTATAAAACCTTGTATACTTGTGTAGCGATCGGCATATCAATATCATAATCTTTGGCGAGTTCCATAACTACTTTTGCAGTTTTCACCCCTTCTGCTACTTCTGACATTTCAGCTATAATGTCGTCTATTTTTCTTCCTTTACCGAGGTTGTACCCCACATAACGATTGCGGCTTTGTGTACTGCTGCATGTAGCCACCAAATCTCCCATGCCCGCTAATCCGGAAAAAGTCTGTAGCTCTCCGCCCATAGCTACGCCTAGTCGGGTAAGTTCTGCCAAACCACGTGTGATAATCGCCGACATGGTATTATGTCCGGCATCGGCACCATCGCCCATCCCTGTGGCTATAGCAATGATGTTTTTCAGTGCGCCACCCAATTCACAACCAATTACATCTTCATTGGTGTAAACTCTAAATAATCCAGTTTGAAAAACACTTTGCAGGCGTTTTGCTATTGTGGCATCCACCATAGCGATAACACTTGCAGCGGCCTGCCCTGCGGAAATTTCTTTGGCTAAATTCGGGCCTGTTAATACCCCTGCCGGATGTCCGGGCATTTCAGCTTCGATGATCTGAGTCATCCTCATTTTCGTACCCACTTCCAAACCTTTTGCCAAACTCACAATAGGCACCCAGGGGCGTATATGGGGGCGTGCTTCGCGCAATACTTCCCTAAAGTGTTGTCCGGGAATACCCATCACGATTACATCAGCATCTTTCACCGTTTCTTCAATCGTGCTGGCTGCTTTGAGGGATTGAGTGAGTTTTGCTCCAGGCAAGTATTTTTCATTGGTGTGCTGGGTATTGATCTCGTCTACAGTCGCCTGGTTTCTTGCCCATATGGTGGTTGGGCAGTTTCGAGCTGTGAGCGATGCTACAGTGGTTCCCCACGAACCTCCTCCTAATAATCCTACTTTTAAATTTTTCATAGTG
>JAHDFX010000202.1 GCA_020627965.1 Saprospiraceae bacterium
GGTTAGTCGTATTTGTTAGAGATCCCGCTCTTCGTTCTACACTTTTTATTTTTGTTTTTTTTCGTAAATTTGATGGAATGTTGTATATTAATATTTGTGATTTAACTCTAAAATTGGAGAAATGGCTAAGAGATTTAAGTCTAAATTGGATGCTACTTTAATAGCTGAATTAAATGAAAAATTTGAGCGCAAAAATTGGAGTAATTTTCGTGATTATGATCCTTTCTTTGAAGGTTATTGTGGCTTCTTAGAGAATTTAAATGATGACGAATTAGGTTTAATACTTGAACTAACTGATGATTACAAATGGATTATGCAAAGGGATTATCATGAATATTTAACGGATGCTTTAGAAAAATTATCAAGTTATTCTTATTTGAATTTAGATAAAATATATATCCTGCCTCTTTTGTCAAAGCAAGATAGAGAAAAAGGAAGAGATAAAAGTTCGAGAATTGTAGCATATCAATGTATGGAAACTCGGTTCAATTATCATCCTCTTTTTTCAAATACTATCTTTCAAAGAGTTGATAGTCTTGAACTTTTGCCTAGAGCAACAAAAATTTCGGCAGATAAAAACCCTATTATATTAGTAGATGATTATGTAGGAACAGGTGAGACGGCTGAAAGCGCATTAAATCATTTACTTGAAGTAAGAGAATATGACCTTCAGTACGTTTTTGTGGCATCTTTGGTAGCTCAACGAATTGGTATGACTCGTATTACTTCACAAGGATATAATTTTTTAGTTAGTTTGGTAAGAGATAGAGGTATTTCTGATAAATATAGTCCAACTCAAGCAGCAATTAAGAAAGATATTATGTTGCATTTGGAAGAACGGATAGGAATTGACAAGAAAAATGAGTTAGGCTATGGGCAATCAGAAGGGCTTATCACAATGATAAGAACACCGAACAATACTTTTCCGGTTTATTGGCATGAACCGAAAAGCAAAAAATGGCAACCTCTTTTTCCAAGAAAAAGTAGATAATGAAAGACGCTATATTATTCAAATTACTTTTGGTTGTTAAAGGTAGTGGTTACATTACCGATTTAAAGAAAGACGGTTATTCTTACGTGCGAATTGCTGAATTTTTTAATTATCTTGACAAAGAAGGCTTGGTGGAGAAAAAAGACGATAAACTAACTCTTTCTAATACCGGAATGAAACGCCTAAAAGAACTGAATAAAAAATACGATAGAAAGCATTTTAACCAGTGGATTGTACCGGAAGATCGTAGTAGGGTTGACAAATTGGATAAAAATTTCGTATATTTGCCTAATCAAAACGAGTTAAATTTTTGACTTTATAGACTTGATAAAAGTTCTTGGGTGGTGAGTCACCTACCCGCAAAGTGAACACTCTTTCAAGCCCAAGCCATTGAATCGAAACGAAAATCGGAGATATTTCGCTCCGCTTCAACGGCTTTATTCCTACAAGGGGGAATTTGTTCCCCCTTGTATAAAGGATTAACAAGGAATAACTCGAACTGATAATGAAATTTAAAACTTACAAAAAAATATTTGTTGAAAAAGCCCAAAACGTGGGTTATTCGTATGAAAATGTAGAGAAATGTCTCACCTATGCTGAACCCTTAATCACTAAAGGACTTCCTGTCATTTACAATACTTCTCATCTAAGTGTACTCGTTGGTTACAATAAAAAATATATCAAAAGAGCTGTTCTATCCACGCCTAATTTTTATAAAAAGTACCAAGTCAAAAAACGAAATGGAACAATCCGTGAGTTAGCAGAACCTCTGCCGAGCCTCAAAGAAATTCAGTATTGGATACTCGAAAATATCCTGTATAAACTAGAAGTTAGCCGATTTGCAAAAGCATATATTCCTAAGAAAACGATAAAAGAACACGTTAGATTTCACAGAGGGCAGGAAGTTGTACTGACAATGGATTTAAAAAATTTCTTTGGTTCGATCAATCTTAGTGATGTTGAACAAGTTTTTATACATGCGGGATACTCTGAATTAATTTCCAACTTGCTCGCTAAATTGTGTACACTTAATCAAGTCCTTCCGCAAGGCGCACCCACAAGTCCATGCCTTTCCAATATCATATTTTTTAATTTGGACAAACAAATATCCGAATATTGTATTGATAGAAAAATTAGATACACGCGATATGCAGACGATATGGCTTTCTCTGGTAATTTTGATACAGATGCGTTAATTGAATTTATAAAAAACACCGTCGAATCGCAAGATTTAAGCATCAACGAAGATAAAACCCTGATTATGAAGCGAAATCAACCACAAATCGTTTGCGGTATCATTGTCAATGACAAAATTCAAGTTCCCAAAGAGAAAAGAAATGAATTGCGACAAGCTGTTTATTACATTGAGAAATATGGCTTAGAAAGCCATCTAGAAAAAATAGAATGGGACAGAGGTAATTATGTCAAACACCTGATAGGAATTGCCAATTATATACTTTTCATTAATCCGAAAGATAAAAAAGTGCGTGATTACAGGAATAAGTTAGAAAAATATAGATAATTCGCCAAAGTTCATTCATCGTTTATCCCATCCTATTAAACGATAGCATCGTATTTGATGTCCCGAATATCGTACTAAGAAAGTTGTTGAAAATTCAAACAGCTTTCAAAATCATATTATCCAATAACCTCACTTTCCCAATGCGCACAGTTGTACAGGCAACGACAGTATCTGCTTCATCAAAACTATTAACCCTTTCCAGCGTAATGCCATCAACAATCTCAAAATAATCCATCCTGGCACCAGGAATACTATTGAGCATATCCGTAGCCAATCCAATAATTTGTAGGGGAGATAGTATGGTAGCAGCTTCTTTCGCCCAGCGTAAAGTCATATTGATACCTGCTGCGTTTTTTCGTTCTTCAGGGCTTAGATGACGGTTGCGGGAACTCATAGCCAATCCATCTGCTTCCCTGGCAATAGGGCAGGTAACAACTTCTACATCGTAATTCAGTTGCCGAAACATTTCACGACATAATGCTTGTTGCTGATAGTCTTTTTGTCCCATAAACAAATGTGTACAACCAACAATGTCTACCAGGCGGCGAACAACCTGCGCCATACCATCAAAATGCCCGGGACGATGTGCGCCTTCCATGTGAGATGCCATATGACCAAAATCCACGCCATGTGCAGTGTTTAATCCTGGCGGATATATATCATCAACACTCGGAGCAAACAATACATCATTAGCTTCTGTCGTTAATAACTTAGCATCAGTTTCCAAAGTTCGGGGATAACGATCCAGGTCACCTTTATCATCGAATTGTGTGGGATTGACAAAGACGCTACAGACCGAAAAATCACAGGTTGCTTTAGCTGCACGTATTAAAGATAAATGCCCTTCATGCAAAGCACCCATAGTCGGTACAAAACCGATGGCAGCGTTATCCTGACGTTTTTCGTTGAGGTATTGTTGCAAATCAGCAATGGTGTTGAATTGTTTCATAAAAATAAATGATGATGGTTTATCTTGTTATTGAAATTTAATATTATTTCCATTTTGTTATAAACAAAATAGATGCCGTAATAACTTACATATTTCAGAACAGCCGCCATTACTGATTATTTTTAATATCCCGCAAGCGTTATTCCCACTAGAACTAACCAACTGACTACCAAACTATAAAATGTTCTTTGAAAACCAGACAAGGATTGTAGAATAGAGACAAATCATCTCTTAAAATTATGTTAATTAACTTGTTTTCATACGACGGTAAAAATTTAAACATAATCTAATTGATGACAAAATTCAAAAAAGTCCTTTTTTTTCGCTAAATTTGCAGCCCGAAAATCTGAACATGGTCGCCTTTCAATATGCTTATATTGAAAATATTTAATAAGCTTGATATAGTTGAAATTCAGACCATTTATCCGTTATAAATCAAAAAAAGTTCTTTTATGGATAAGACGAGAGTCCTTATAGTTACGCAAGAAATGGAACCATATACCGATCTCTCGGATATTTCAAAAATCGCCAGACATTTACCACAGCACATACAGGAGCAAGGCATGGAAATTCGTGTTCTGATGCCTCGTTTTGGAACGATCAATGAAAGACGGCATCGTCTTCATGAAGTAGTGCGTTTATCAGGTATGAATATTATTGTTGGTGGAGATGATTATCCGTTGATTATTAAAGTAGCTTCTTTACCAGGAGCACGTATGCAGGTGTATTTCCTGGATAATGAAGATTTCTTCAAACGTAAGCAGATTTTTACAAATGAAGATAATGAGCCTTTTGCTGATAATGCAGACAGAATGGTGTTCTTTTGTAAAGGTGCGATAGAGACAGTGAAAAAGTTTGGCTGGGCACCAGACATCATACACTGCCACGGCTGGATGACTAGCTTGATCCCTCTTTATATCAAAACAGCTTACAAAAACGAATCTATCTTCCAAAACTCTAAAGTTGTATATTCCCTATACAATGGCAGTTATGAAGAGTCTTTTGATAATAGCTTCTTTGCAAAAGCTTCCATCAATAATTTGGAAGAAGATGCATTAACAGATTATAAAGATGCTTCAGGTGTTGTTCTCCACAATGGTGCCATCAAACAGTCAGATGCCATTATACTCGGAAGCGAGAACCTTAATGGTGTAGTCGCTGCCAATGTAACTGCAGGAGAAAAAGAAGTCCTGGATTATCAGGGTACTGAAGAGTATCTGGATGCATATCTTGAATTTTATAAATCCTTACTGGTTGGAGTAGAATAGCTGATTTATTTTAAAATTCCTTAACTGGTTTTTTAATTCAGTTTAATCATAATTTATTTGTAGGAATCCACAAAACGGATTCCTACAAGTATTTATACTATTTCAAACAACTTAAAAAACAGAATGAGAAAATTCTTCGCATTATCCGCCTCTGTGGTAGCGTGCATTTTATTAGCGTACTCCTGTAATAAGCCATCCACTATTGGCTCTGATCTTCTGCCAGATGACGATATTATCGATCTGCTGTTTACAGATTCTATCGACTTGAGGTCGTCTACTTTTTTGGGAGATTCCGTCAAAACATACGGACCAACGGCAAATGAACAGTTGGATTACTATTTATTAGGGCAATTGGAAGACCCTGTGTTCGGTAAATCTAGTTCAGAAATGTATATACAGTTTGGACTTACAACCAAACCTGAACTGGAAGACCCAATTGTTGAGGAAGTAATATTGTCTATAGCTTATGCTGCTGATGGACACTCAGGAAACCTGACCCAACCACAGACACTAGAGGTCTACAGATTGGAAGATGAACTTTCTGTGATTGATACATTGTATTCTAACCAAACTTTCAACGTAAATCCAGTTCCTATTTCTGACGACGGAATGGGAGGCACATCATTCAGCTTTATACCAGAACCTAATGATAGCGTAATGGTTGATAGTGTTAATTTGTCACCGCAAATTCGTATACGACTAAGCAATGACCTTGGACAAGAGCTGCTCGACTCGCTGGCCTCTCCATATTTTCTTGGTTTGACAGATGAGTTTACCAACTTCTTTAATGGGGTCAATGTAAGACCTGCCGACGGTAATACTGCCATGCTAAGAATGTCTTTAAGCTCTATTTATAGTGAAATTACCATGTACTATAAAGATTCTTCAGGTATGGCTGCTGACAGAGAGTCTATTTCCTTTGCTGTACGTTCTACGTCTGTAAAATCCGTCCATTTTGAACATGACTATGCAGGAACGGATATTGAGTATTATTTGGAAGGAAATGCACCTATTTCGCCCTACTACTCGTATATACAGTCCATGGAGGGAGTAGGAACTAAGATTGAATTTACGGGGCTGGAAGATTGGGAAGATGTTATTGTTAATAAAGCCGAACTTGAAATTACCGTAATAGATGATGATGCTTTAGGTGAGTTTACACTTCCTGACCGATTAGCTGCCTTTCAATTGAATGATGATGGCGATGGGCTTCTTTCTGTTGCTGATGTCGGTTTAGCCATCAATGCTGGTAGTTTTTCACTTTTTGGAGGGCAATCGGAATCAGAATTTGAAAATGGACAGAAATTTGTTCGGTATAAAATGTTTTTAACTGCTTATCTTCAAGGTGTCATAGATGACAGATACAATGAAAATGCCATTTATATTTTACCTTTTGATCGGGGCGAAAGTACAAGTCGTATGATTATTGGAGGCAGTGGCAACCCCACTCATCGCATGAAATTAAACCTTACATATACTAAATTGTAAAAGCGGATAGCTTTTACCAAAACCAGTGAAATTATGTGTGGAATTGTTGCTTATATTGGAGAAAAAGAGGCTTATCCCATTCTTATCAAAGGATTACAGCGTTTGGAATATCGTGGATATGATAGCGCAGGCGTAGCACTCTACGACAATGACCTCAATGTTTATAAACGCAAAGGAAAGGTCAATGACCTGATAAAATTTGCCACTAATAAGAACCTTAAAGGTTCTGTTGGAATGGGACACACTCGTTGGGCAACTCACGGCGAACCCGATGATATCAATGCACATCCACATTTCTCTGGGAATGGCAATTTAGCTATTATCCATAATGGTATTATTGAAAATTATGCTTTACTGAAAGCTACACTTGAAAAAGAAGGACATAAATTTGCGAGTGAAACAGACACAGAAATACTTGTTCATTTTATAGAAGAGATCAAGGAAAAATCCAACGTAGAGTTGGAAGAAGCTGTTCGGATAGCATTGGCTAAAGTTATCGGTGCTTATGCTATTGTTATTATGGATAAAGATAATCCAGACCGACTGATTGCTGCCCGTAAAGGTAGCCCATTGGTGATAGGTATTGGCGATCAGGAGTTTTTTATAGGTTCTGATGCTACGCCAATTGTAGAACATACCAAAAATGTTGTTTATCTGAATGACCGGGAAATTGCCATTCTGGACAAAAAAGAAGGATTGACAATTAAGACAATAGAGAACGAGATACAAACACCTTTTATTCAGAAACTTGATCTTGAAATCGAGAAATTAGAAAAAGGTGGATACGATCATTACATGTTGAAAGAGATTTTTGAGCAGCCACGTACTATTTCTGATTGTATGCGTGGACGTTTGAATGTCAGCAAAAGCATGGTTAAGGTTGGTGGACTTAAAGAATACCAAAACCGCATCATGAACGCGGATCGTATCACAATAGTTGCTTGCGGAACTTCCTGGATTGCCGGACTCATCGGAGAGTATCTGATAGAAGATATGGCGCGAATACCAGTAGAAGTAGAATATGCCTCTGAGTTCCGTTATCGTAATCCAGTCATTGGAGAAAAGGATGTCATTATAGCTATTTCCCAGTCTGGTGAAACAGCTGATACGCTGGCAGCCTTAGAACTGGCAAGAAGTAGAGGAGCATTGACTTATGGTATTTGTAATGTTGTAGGCTCATCTATGGCGCGTGTTACAGATTGTGGATCATATATACATGCAGGCCCGGAGATCGGTGTAGCATCTACAAAAGCTTTTACTGGTCAGGTAGCCTTATTGACTTTAATGGCTCTAAATCTTGCCCACTTACGTGGAACGGTTTCCCAAAGCGGTTATCAGCAACTAATTAGTGAACTTAGCAAAATTCCAGATAAAGTACAAAAGGTACTGGAAAGCAATGCCAAGATTCGCTACATTGCAGAGATTTTTAAAGACACTCCAAATGCATTATATCTCGGACGAGGCTATAACTTCCCGATTGCACTTGAAGGAGCTTTAAAATTAAAAGAAATTTCATATATTCACGCTGAAGGTTATCCTGCTGCTGAGATGAAGCACGGACCAATTGCCCTGATCGATGAAAATATGCCTGTTATTATCATTGCAACTAATAAAAGTGCACACGAAAAAATTGTAAGTAATATTCAGGAAGTAAAAGCCCGAAAAGGAAAAGTACTGGCAATTGTTACTGAAGGCGATAATGTCATCAGTGAAATTGCTGATTTTATAATAGAAATACCCGATACAGCAGAGCCACTAACGCCACTGCTTTCGGTAATCCCGCTACAGTTATTGGCTTATCACATTGCTTTGATGCGCGGTTGTAATGTAGATCAACCTCGTAATCTGGCAAAATCAGTAACTGTGGAGTGATTGAAGTAATTAAGTAAATAGGTTAATTGAGTCAAATAACTCGATAACCCAATAACTCAATAAATGGAATATAATACAGACAGATCTCGCCTGGTCATTCCTGAATATGGAAGAAACGTACAACGATTGATCGATCATGCAAAAAGCATTGAAGAGCCTGAATATCGCCAGGCTTTCGTTGAGAAAATTGTTAAATTAATCACTCAGATGCATCCGCAGGTTCGCAATGTAGATGATTACAGAAATAAAGTATGGGCACATGTGTTTTTGATTGCTAATTATGATCTGGATGTTACGGCTCCATGTGAAATACCTAGCCTGGAAACAGTTTATAAACGCCCCGAACGAGTGCCTTATCCACAAGGAAAAGTCAGGTTCAAGCATTATGGCAGGAACGTGGAAAATATGATAGACAAAGCTGTCAATATGGAAGAAGGCGATAAGAAAAAGGCTTTCATTCAGGTAGTTGGCTCTTACATGAAACTAGCTTACCGTTCATGGAATCAGGAGTATGTAAATGATGAGATCATTCGTAATGACCTGGAAACATTATCGGAAGGAAAAGTTGTAATACCTCCGAATACAGATATTGATTCATTAGTATATCGCAGGCGTTCTTCTAATAACAATACACGTCGCCCGCCTAGTCATCACAATAATCGCCGGAACAACGATAATTATCGTAGAAAGTAAACATCCTAACCTATGCCTTCCGAATCTTTTGAAGTCCAGGGCGGATGTCAGTTGAAAGGCGACATCATTCCTCAAGGTGCTAAAAACGAAGCCCTTCAGGTACTCTGTGCAGTATTACTTACCAGAGAAAAGGTAAGCATCTCCAATGTACCTGCTATTCGGGATGTCAATAAGCTGATCGAATTATTAAGAGGTTTAAACGTCAAGGTCGAAAAGATCAAGGAAGATAATGCTTCAGGCATTTCTGATACCTGGACCTTCCAGGCAGATGATGTCAATATGGATTATCTGAGGTCTGATGACTTTCGTCAAAATGCAGGACGAATCAGAGGCTCTGTTATGCTGATGGGCGCTTTACTGGCTCGTTTTGGAAGAGCATACCTGCCAAAACCAGGTGGAGATAAAATCGGACGTCGCAGAATGGACGCCCACTTCAATGGCTTTCAAAAGCTTGGAGCAAAATTCGACTATAATACCAAAGAAAGAGCCTACACGCTAGAAGCTGACAGCCTGAAAGGTTGCTATCTGATGATGGATGAAATATCTGTAACAGGTACTGCCAATGTGGTCATGGGAGCGGTTATGGCTGAAGGTACAACTACTATATACAATGCCGCCTGTGAGCCTTACGTACAACAATTGTGCAAAATGCTCAATGCAATGGGCGCAAAAATATCAGGTATTGGCTCTAATCTGCTGATTATTGAGGGCGTAAATGAATTGGGAGGAGCAGAGCACCGTATTCTGCCTGATATGATAGAGATCGGTAGCTTTATTGGATTGGCAGCGATGACGCAATCAGAGATCACCATCAAAGATGCGCAAATAAAAGAACTGGGTATCATTCCTAATGTATTCCGTCGTTTTGGCGTGCAATTTGAATTTAAAGGAGATGATATTTACATTCCTGCTCAGGAAAAATATGAAATACAGACCTTCATAGATGGTTCTATAATGACCGTTTATGATGCACCCTGGCCAGGTTTCACACCAGATTTGATGAGTGTTTTACTCGTCATGGCTACACAGGCTAAAGGCAGTGTTTTGATCCATCAGAAAATGTTTGAAAGTCGCTTGTTTTTTGTTGATAAACTGATTGATATGGGCGCCCAGATTATTCTCTGTGATCCGCATCGGGCTACAGTAATAGGTCTGAATCGTCAACATAAACTCAGAGGTATTCAAATGGTGTCACCAGATATTCGAGCCGGAGTAGCTTTGTTGATAGCAGCCTTATCTGCTGAAGGTAAAAGTATTATCCATCAAATTCATCAGATCGATAGAGGCTATCAAAATATTGATGGTCGATTGAATGCTTTAGGAGCTAATATCCGCCGATTTGTTGCGAAATAATACACCGTACTTGTGCCTTTTGTCTAAGCGTCAGTACAACAAAAAACGGTTACAATCATTACAATTGCAACCGTCCGTCCTGTATTGTTTTCGGAGAGCGTAAAAGGGGGGAATAAACTATTTTCTATGAGCCTCTGACTTGTCTGACTGAAGCAGCACCAGACACATCTTTATCTACTTCAGGATTGCCTTGATATTTTACAAGAGCAGCTCCAGAGACCCTGACGTTCAATTCGTCCAATACATGTACTCTAGCTCTTCCTGCACCGGATACTTTCAGTTTCATTGACTGAGCTAGCATATCAGGAGCAACTAGCTTGCCTGCTCCTTCCAAAACAAATTTGGCATTATCTACTTTCCCGCTTAGAAAAACACTTGCAGCTCCCGCAACTTTTACATCCACTGTATTGGCAATCAACTCAAACTCTGTTCTGACAGCTCCAGATATCTTCATTTCCAACTCCTCTGTGCGAAGTGGTACATCAGACTTTAAATTTACAGCACCAGCGAGTTTGATCTCATTCAGTTCCTGAACCCCCAGATGTACGGTAATTGCCCGCACAGCTTTTATCCCGCTCTTCAGGGTAATGTATAAGCGTCCGTTTCTTACTTCTGTTGTTATCCGCTCTAAAACATTCCTATCTGCTTCTATTTCCAGAAAAGGCTCCTGAGATTCTATTAAATGAATAGTAAATGCTCCTGCTACATCCAGTTCATTAAAAGCGGTAATGTCTCTTTTTTCTAAGACAATATTGTCTCTGCGTATTTGAGCTTCTGTCGTTTGCCATGTAGTACCAATGAGTATTAAAATGGCAAAAATGATTTTGATCTGTTTCATATTAATGTTGTTTTGCTCTAAAGACAAAGCTTTTTTTCAAAGGTTGCAGATGTTGATTTTTTTCCCAATAACCTGAATAATCATACTGTGATTACTATTGTTGCTCTAATTGATATTGAATTTGACATTAGTATGGAAATTCAAGGGTAAATGATTATTTTTGCACGCCTTTTAAAAAAATGAACTAATTCAACTAATAAAATAAAAATGAGCGGACAAAAAATAACGATAGAAAACGGAAAGTTAAATGTTCCTGACCATCCAATGATTCCTTTTATTGAAGGAGACGGCATTGGTCCTGATATTTGGGCATCTGCCTCGCGTGTATTGGATGCGGCGGTTGAAAAAGCATATGGAGGAAAGAGAAAAATCAATTGGGTAGAAGTATATGCTGGTCAGAAAGCAATGGATAATACTGGTGAGT